>CALFTM010000058.1 GCA_937916355.1 uncultured Bacteroidales bacterium | reverse complement strand
AGAGCGTCGGATTCATAACCCGGAGGTCACGAGTTCAATTCTCGTTCCCGCTACAGAATGCAGAAGTGGAGTTTTTAGAAGCTCCACTTTTTCTTATTAAAGACAATTAAGAACTTTTATGAAAAATTAAGACTGACAAATTTTCAAAATCAAAAATATATTATACTTTTGTACCGACTTACAGAGGTAAGTTCTTTTACCTGCAAAAGAAAGTGAGTCCTAACATGGGGATGACTGGATTTGACAGCGGGCAGAAGTGGTAAGTAAGCATGCAGTGCGCTGGTGGCTAGCACTTTAATCTTTGGAGACCAAAAATTTAACTGGCGAGAATAACTACGCTCTTGCTGCCTAACCGAATAATAGTAGGTTAATTGGCTTAATCCGAACACAGGTGTTTGGACAAGACTCTTCCCCGATGCTACGTCCTGAGGCGGTCGGAACCGGAAGAGCGGAAAATTCAGGAATAGTTCGGGTGTGCCTCGCCACCTGAATGAAATTTTAGAGGATAAGGCGTTAGTGGGTGGTCCTGGTCTTGCTAACGCACGAAAACCAAAGGCAGGAATAAGCATGTAGAAAGCTTATGATTTCCTCGTTTGGACCAGAGTTCGACTCTCTGCATCTCCACTATTACTGCAGCAAAGGGGTTTTTCCTCATTGTTGCAGTTTTTTTTTCATAAGTCATCAAATATCTCTACCTTTGAGGACTCAAAAAGAGCATCCTTTACCAAAATTCAAAATGGACCCAAATCATACTAAAATAGACAGCGAAATAACGGAAGTTAAACATCGTTCTAACAGAGGGGCAGAAACACACGAAATCCCGACCAGAAACAATTTTGATCTTCTGCGTTTCTTATTCGCTCTATTTGTGTTTTTCGCCCATTATGACTTCCTGAATGGAACAGAGTTCATCAACTGCCCCTTTGGTGCGCCTCAGGCCGTCAATGGCTTTTTTGTGATTAGCGGACTGCTCATCTACCGCAGTTACGAACGGACTGCCTCCACTAAGAAATTTTTCATCAAACGGGCAAGAAGAATTTTTCCGGCCTACTTCCTTGTCGTATTGCTGACCCCATTGCTATTCTCCTTTTTTTCGACACTCTCACCAAAAGAGTATTGGCAATCGGTCGACCTCCTTAAATATTTGGTTGCGAACCTCTCATTCATGAACTTCCTGCACCCCGACCTACCCGGAGTAATGTCCGCCACAGCAGTCAACCCCTCTTTGTGGACCATCAAAATAGAGCTGGCTATGTATCTTACCACGCCCCTACTCTTCCTCTTCGTCCAAAAGGGTGGCAGGAAAACAATGGCAATACTCGCCACCCTCCTCGCTCTCCTCTCCGCCACTCTCCGCTGGCAAGCAGACCAAACCGGGATTGGCAGTTATGATCTTTTAGGAAAGTGGATACTCTTAGCTGCAAGTTACGTTGGGGGTGTTTGCTTGCTACTCTTTCACAAAGAATTATACCGATGGAGATGGATTCTCTTTGCCATATCCCTTCCTATCCTATTTCTGCACGGATTCGCAGCAGACTTCTTGCAACCTTTTTGCACAAGCGGCGTTGTTTTTGCCATCGCCTTCTCCATGCCACTCTTCAATCCATTCGGGAAGATGGGCGACCCTTCATACGGACTATACCTCTACCACGGGCCTTTGATCAATCTCTTCATCTGTGCAGGGGTTTCTGTATCCGCAGGAGCATTTGGCATACTAACCACAATTCTACTCATACTATCATACCTCTCATGGCATCTGTTTGAAAAAAGAGTCTTGCGAAGAGGTTAAAAAAAGGGAAAGCATGAAACAAATCTTCACAAATACCATCAACAGATTAGGAAAACACTGGATGCTTTTCCCAATCATGATTATCCTATTGGGTCTGACGATTACTGCATCAACCAAATTTCACCCCCGACCATTCGTTGATGAAAAGATTTTCTTTCTGTCCATTGTTCCTGTGTTATTAGAACTTATCATCCTCGTTAAATTAGGGATTGAAAAAAAGTGGAAGAAAATGATTCTTTCAGCGTTGCTATTTGCTTTTTCCCTGTTCATACTTTACTTTTCGCTCACTATATTATTAATTTCAAATGCGCTGAATTAAGAAATAACAGTGAGAATATAAAACAGGGCGAAGGCGATTCGACCCAACGGCAGCAGAAATCAATATAATAACAGTAAGAACATAAAACAGGGCGAAGGCGATTCGACCCAACGGTAGCAGAAATCAATATAATAACAGTAAGAATATAAAAACAGGGCGAATGCGATTCGACCCAACGGTAGCAGAAATCAATATAATAACAGTGAGAACATAAAACAGGGCGAATGCGATTCGCCCCAACGGCAGCAGAAATCAATATAATAACAGTGAGAATATAAAACAGGGCGAATGCGATTCGCCCCAACGGTAGCAGTATACTCTGGGCGGTCGGATTGCAAAGCTTTTCTGGGTGGTTTAGTCAAATATTTCGGGAAATGCGACGGTCTGAAAAGTCAACCACCAACCGACCCTGACAACAACACATTGGCAAATGGTGTGTATTGAACAATTGGCAATAAAAAGAGTAAAAAATATCACTTATTCTTGATTGATATTCCCCCAATAGCTCGCTTTTCCATCTTTTACAACATAAGTCCAACTATACGCAGTTCCTCCTTCTGCACCAATTTCTCCTTCACCTAAGGTTTCAATTGTTATAGAAATTGTCTTTTTGTCCGAACTTTTCACATAATCTTTTAAATCCCCGCTTATGTATAACGTACAACCATCAATTTCTGTATAACCAAGGTAGCTGTCTGGATCACAACAGAGATCGTCTGGACCTTTAACTCCTCTAAATTCTACCCATTCATATTTTTCATGGTTTTTATATTCCCCTTGTCCTATTGCGACCAGAAAAGTTTTCATCTTTTGAGGTGCTCTTTTTTTGCAATGCTCAAACAATATGCTTATCTTATCGTCCTTAACGTGGATATAATCTAAAAAAACTTTTTTTAGACCTTGTCCCATACACATCGTATAGAAAGAAATAAAAACTATGAATAAAATACACTTTCTCATGACTCTATTCTTTTAAGGAGGTTCAACAATCCATTTTAACTAATAGTCAGAGTCTCGTTACGACTTCTGTTAAAATTCTTAATTCTTCGCAAAGGTAGAGAAAAAAAAAAAAAAACAAGAACCAACACTTCACATCCAAATCTAAACATTACGCAATGAGAATATAAAAACAGGGCGAATGCGATTCGCCCCAACGGCAGCAGAAATCAGTATAATAACAGTGAGAATATAAAAACAGGGCGAATGCGATTCGCCCCAACGGCAGAAGAAATCAATATAACGACTAACCCGTTAAAGGAACTTTTAGTAATCGCCCAAAGTCTCAACTGCAAACAAAAAAGCCTCACCCAAAAGACGAGGCTTTTTCATAAGACTTACTACTCCCATTCTATCGTTCCCGGAGGTTTGTGTGTCACGTCATACCACAACGAGCCTGCACCCTCTGCAACAAATCTACCCCACAATCCTTCTAACAAAGCTTGATCAATCTCAGCAAAATTGGCAGTCATCGCCTCCGAACTATTCACCGGACGTATAACAACACATGGTTTGTCCTCAACCCTCAAAGGAGTCTGGACAACCGGCATCTGCCATATCTTCTCATACAAATCATTCTCTTGCAAGAACTCCGTACAGATGTTATCGAACTTTCTCAAAGAATCAAAATTGGATTTCTCTGCATATTGCTCTACCAAAACCGGCAAAACATCAGAGACTGAGCCGATTTGCCAAACTACACGATTAATGACCTTGAAACGATTCACTAATTCAGTACTATATTTCTCGCACTCCTTCCAAGTAAGATTCTTTGTTGTCAACAAGAACGGTTGTGCGTATGTTCTCCCGTCCCCTTGCACACCTACACTCTTTATTGGCAATATATAACCGTCGATATTATTTTGTCTCAAATAATCAGCCAAGCCTTCGACCTCATCATTTTTTGCAAATTCTCCCTTACCGTCGGAACACAACAGACGGACACCTAATCCCGGACCCGGAAATGGATGTCTCCACACCAAATTATAAGGGATACCCAACTCTTCACCCAACATTCGCACTTCATCCTTGTAGAGGTCTGCCAATGGCTCGAGCAACAATCCTTGCTCCATTAAATCCATAACCTCCTTCACACGATTATGGTGAGTCTTGATTAAATCCGCATTTTTCGTACCACCACTCTCGATGGTATCCGGATAGATAGTTCCTTGTGCGATCATCCACTCTTTCGGATCTAAATTGAGTTTTTTCATCTCAATGTCTTTCACCTCCAAGAATGTTGCACCGATTGACTTTCTCTTCACTTCGGGAGCAGTCTCTCCTTTCAAATTGCCGAGGAAAATATCTGTGGCATCCACTACATTCAAATTCATCATTCCCTCCCTCTTTAGAAAGTCTATGATTTTAGCAGACTCGTCCATTCTCATCATACCATTGTCGATATGCAAGCCAAGGACTCTATCCGTACCCAAAACTCTATTGAGCAACACAAATGCAACAGTACTATCCACACCACCAGAAACGAGCAAGAAGACCTTCCTATCTCCCACTTCACTTCTGATTTTATCAGAAATCAATGGCATATAACTCTTCATGTTCCAAGTACGCTCGCAACCACAAATATCAATGAAGTTATCCAATATCTGCATTCCAAACTTACTATGAGTTACCTCTGGATGGAATTGAATTCCGTAAATCTTCCGTTCATCAAAAGCCACCGCAGCTATCGGACAATCCTTAGTTGAGGCAATAACCGTATAACCTTCAGGCAATTTTTCAACTTGATCGCCATGGCTCATCCACATAGGAGAAGAAAGCGGAATCTTCTTCAACAAAGGATGTTCGGGAGCTGTCAATTGTAGATCTGCAATACCATACTCTTTTACAGTACCGGGGCGAACCACTCCTCCCAATTGGGAAGCCATCAGCTGATGACCATAGCAAATTCCTAATTTAGGCACTTGAATATCCAAAATGGCTGGATTATATTCAGGAGCGTCATCTGCATAAACACTTGATGGCCCACCACTATAGATGATACCTTTTGCACCAACAAACGCCTCCACTCCAGCAGTAGGAGAAACGATTTCAGTAAAAACACCCAAACGACGAACGCGATTGGCTATCAAATGCGCGTATTGTCCGCCAAAATCTAAAACGATTATTTTCTCTTGCATTTATTTATTATATATTTCTCTCTTATTTAAAAGCTAAAATCTTTCATCAACTCATCAAAAAGAGTATCGCTCTCATCGGTGGAGTCAATCACATACTTGGCCTTCATATAAAAAGGTTCTCTCACCGCCAATGCATCCTTGATAAATTGCAGCAACTCCTCATCACTTTTTCCACTCAGCAAAGGTCTATTCTGCTTAGCAGTACGAAGATATTCAAAAAGACCTTCTGGAGATGCCTGAAGGTAGACCGTGTGTCCGGTCTCATTCATCAAGTTCATATTATCAAAGAAACATGCAGCACCCCCACCTGTTGAAATCACAACATTTTCAAATGCACTGACCTCCTCCAGCATATTCCTTTCAATCTTTCTAAACCCCTCTTCTCCTTTCTCTTCAAAAATCTGAGGAATAGTCTTAAAAAAGCGTCTTTCAATGTAAGCATCCAGATCAATGAACTCACAACCATACTTTTTTGCCAAACGTTTTCCGGTATGCGTTTTTCCGCATCCCATGTAACCTACCAAAAAAATCCTATTAGCACCCATCAAAAAAAGGAATTATCAGACTTAAATTTAGAAAAATCAAAACATTATAAAATTCTCTTTGACGACATTCACCAACTATCATCCCATTGGACATCATCATATTTACTATACGGATCATATCCACCATCATCACTGCTACTATCATCAGAATAATCATCATAAGAGTCTCCTCCATCACCCCAATAATCACCATACTCACTCTCGGGAGGAGGTGGCATCTTGGTTCGAGTAAAGCGGACAGGCACAATCAACGCCACTTTCACCCTTTCTCCCATATAATCCCCAGGTTTAAACGTGGGCATTCCTGACACAATACGCAAAGCTTCTGCATCATAAGCCTCATTGACTGACTGGATGACCTCCGCTCTGGACGGACGACCACACCTATCAATGACCACCTGAACCGCTACAACACCCTTGGCAAGAACCGGCACAACCTCTTTCGTCGCGGCAATGGTATCATACGACTCCACCACCTCTGGATACTCCAAGTTGTCATACACATAGCGAGTAAGTTGCACATCACCGCCACCGGGAAACTCCGGAAGGTTCAAATCTTTCGGCCACTTTCCATAAGTTCCGCCATATATAGGCGATTCCTGATTATCAACACATCCCGGATACAGGTCCTCGAACTGAGCCAAAGGATCCTGCGCCCACGAAGCATTTCCACACAACAGGAAAAGAACAACACATGACAATATTTTTACTATCCTATCCATTTCAATTTTTAAAACAATGACATCTGACCATTTTCATCCACTACAGAATTTTCTTCATCAGAAACCGTTCCTCCTTCTGGTTCAACCTCCTCTTTTTCTTCTGGGAATCTCAATGGCTCCAACTCTTCTACTTTCGATATATCCCAAGTATGCAACCTCTTACCCTTTGCTTTCAATCCTTTCACAGCAATAAACTCCTCCACATCTATCACCAAAGGTTCTCTATGCGCATCATGTCCACCGAACGTCAACTGAATGCGAGGATAGAAAGTATCCGTCAACAGCAACAAGACCGACTTAGGATTATCACCCACAAAATTAACCTTTTTATTAGTAACTTCAAGCAGAAAACGCTTAATATATTTATATCCTTCATTCGCATCAAACAATGCAGCAGTCCACACCTTAGAAGGATTATACTTCTCAACAATCAAAATATCATCATCAAAATGCGCAGTATCTTCAAATCCAGAAAGATAATACTCTCCCTTCTTACTAATAACCAAGATTTTATCCTCTGTTTGGAACTCACCTAAAAGTTCTCCTCTACCATCATAATTCAAACGCAAAACATCTCTGTCAAACCACACCGAACGACCACCCAAAGTTGAAGAACCTTTTTGTTTTAAAACAATTTTCAGCACTTCATTTTTCGTCAAAATATTACCCATAGATTGTCGTCCTTTGATGGCAATATCACCAAAGTCCCTCTCGAAAACAGGAACTTTTAGTCTCAATTTTGGTTTCAACGTAACTTTAATAACTTCTGCCTCCGCATTCTGATTTGCAGAAAAATACAAAATACGAGAGCCTGCCTTCCCTTGCGTAATATCGTACTCTTTATCTCGAGTAACCCCCGTAACAGCAAACCGCTTGATATAGGTGCTACCGATTTTTCCATCCCTATAAGCGATATTATAGACAGTACGTTTATCATTTTTCTTAAAGACATTCACATACAAAAGATCCTTCCCTAAATATTTCTTTTCCGAAACTTTTGTAATCTGGTATTTTCCGTCCTTATGGAAAACAATGATATCATCGATGTCCGAACAGTTGCAAATGAACTCATCTTTTTTCAAACCCGTACCGACAAAACCTTCTGCCCAATTTACATACAATTTCTCATTCGCTTCAACCACCTTTGTCGTCTGTATCGTCTCAAAAGAGCGAAGCTCCGTCTGACGAGGGTAATCTTTCCCATACTTATCCTTTAATGTCTGATACCAATCGATGGTAAACTCCGTCATGTGAGCAAGATTATAATCAATCTCCTCTATCTTCTTTTTCAATGCAGCAATTTCCTCCTCTGCCTCTTTTACAGAAAACCTGTTGATACGAATCATTTTAATCTGCAACAAACGAAGCAAATCGTCGTTAGTCACCTCTCTAATGAACTGGTCGCTATATGGCTCAATGCGTTTTGCGATATGATCCAATACCGCCTGCTTCTCCTTCAGATTCTCGAATTCAGCATCCTTATAAATCCTCTCATACTCGATAAAAATCCTTTCTAAAGAACAATAATGCAGTTTTTCCAAAAGTTCTCCTTTTCGGACATTCAACTCCTTTGCCAATATTTCCTTCGTTCTGTCCACAGAATATTTTAGGATAAAACTAACATTGGTAAAAAGAGGTTTATCATCACAAATCACACAGCAATTAGGAGAGATGCTCACCTCACAATCCGTAAAAGCATAAAGCGCATCAATCGTCTTATCAGAAGATGTGTTTGGAGAGAGGTGAACAATCAACTCAGCCTTTTCTGACGTATTATCCTCGACCTTCCGAATACTAATTTTCCCTTTATCATTGGCAGAGACGATGGACTCCATCAAAGAATCAGTAGTTACACCAAACGGAACATCCGAGATGACCAACGTCTTATTGTCAAGTTTTGTGATTTTCGAGCGTACACGCAAACGTCCCCCTCTCTCACCATCATTATAACGAGAGGCATCCAACAAACCACCTGTCTGGAAATCCGGGTATAACTCAAAATCCTCTCCATTCAAATATGCGATAGCAGCCTCTATAATTTCATTAAAATTGTGAGGTAATATCTTCGAGGAAAGACCTACCGCAATACCCTCCACACCTTGGGCGAGAAGCAAAGGGAATTTAACTGGCAATGTGACCGGTTCTTTTTTCCTTCCGTCGTATGACCACATCCACTCTGTCACCTTCGGGCTATAAAGAACATCCAATGCAAACTTTGACAAGCGAGCCTCAATATAACGAGCCGCAGCCGCACCATCACCAGTCAAGATATTACCCCAGTTTCCTTGTGTGTCAATAAGCAAGTTTTTCTGTCCCAATGTCACCAATGCACCACCAATAGAAGCATCTCCATGCGGGTGAAACTGCATAGTCTGTCCAATAACATTAGCCACTTTATTATACTTTCCGTCATCAATGACAAACATAGTATGGAGAATACGGCGTTGCACAGGTTTCAAACCATCCTCAAGATGAGGGACAGCACGTTCAAGGATTACTGCAGAGGCATAATCCAAATACCATTTTTGGAACATACCCGGCAGGTGGGTGACATCACCATCCAATGCAACCGGATACTTAGCCCCGGCTGCACCCTCTGTATCATCGAGAATATCATCCTCCAACTCTCTGTTATCCAAATCATCATCCAAGTCTGCCATAACGCAAAGTATTTTAAAAATTTCGACAAAAAACACCCAATCAGGGAAAATCGGTGTAAAGATACAAAAAAGGGAGGAAAACCACTAAAACATAAGGAAACAAAAAGAGGAATACTCCGTAGAATATTCCTCTCAGATGTGCGGATAAAGGGACTCGAACCCACACGCCTTGCGGCACCAGATCCTAAGTCTGGCGCGTCTACCAGTTTCGCCATATCCGCTTAGAATTCGATTGCAAAGATACGAAAAGATATTTACATTGCAAATTTTTAGACACAAAAAAAAAGAGGAAGAAATTTCTTCCTTCCTCTTTTCTTAAATTTATACTCAAATTAGTATGGGTAGCTTGAACTTGGAATGATACCGTTATACTTTGAGAAGCGAGCTCCACCATTATCCTCTGGCACAATACGGAAGTTGTCTACAGCAACAAAAGACTCGTTTCCTGAAGAAACCATCTTCTGACAACTATATCCATCCTCCATGTGTAAGAAGAAATTATAAAAATCAGAAGACTTCAAACCTCCACAATGTTTAGCCATAGCATCTGCAGTAATAATACCAGAATTAGAAACATCATACATAAACGCACCTCCATCTCCATGTGTCAAAGGAATAGCAACAGTCATCCAACGATCCTTTGTATGGAATGCCTCTTTGAATGAACCAGTCCCCGTTTTTTCGTCCACAGTGAATGAGCCCATATGTAACCATGCAGCAGGAACACCACGGGATGTGAGACAATTATATTCTGTATCTGATGGTTTATCAGAAACAGGTTTTCCTTGAATCGTAACTTGATGCGACAATGTCAAATCACGAGAGAACGTTCCAGGCAATTTGTCTGTAAATTCATCTAAACCGTAAGCCGCGCATGCTCCTTCAAGTGTTTCAGAAGAATATGCTGAAAATACCGCATAGGCATAAGACCCCCAAGGCAAATCCTTAGGAATATAAACCTCAAACTTCAGTACCATGTCTTCAACAGCTTTTGATTCAGCCCATGGCCCCATAAGATTTCTTTTCGGACGAGTTGGATCCATTGTAAATGGAGTTAAATAGACAAGACATTCCCTCTTAAAATTAGCTCCAGGAGCAGCTCCATTTGTAAGAACCGTATAAAGTCCATCACAACCAGCAGGGAATTTTCCTCCTATTTTGCTCATTACATTATCAAAATATCCAGGATTCCCAGCATAAGAAGTTTCATCCCATGTCAACTCATTCGTTGCTTTAGAGCCATCAAATGTAGCCAAAGCCCCGCTATAACCACCCGCATGAGTTGTATCAGAATCGAAATCCAACCAAACATTACGAGTATCACGGAACAACATAGAAGAATAAGACGTTCCATTAGAGTTAGATGCAGCCAACTTCAAATTCTCAGGAAGACCTTCCTCTACAAAAATCCTCAACTCTTCAAAGTTATTATAAACTTTAAATAGAGAATCTGCGATCGGATACTTAGTTCCATTCGGATTGCCATTCTCATCTACAGCTTCAAACCATAATTTTAAAGTATCTTTCTTCTCCAAATTCGATAAAAATGCACTACCCAAAACACGGAGAGTATCACCCGCAGGAACAAACTCTGAGTAGAACAACTTGAAAGATGGTGCAGCAACTGGTTTAGCTATGGCGTAAGAAACACGACAACCACTACCAGAAACCAACATAATACTTTCAGTTGAGACCAAATCTGCATCACTCTTCATCGTAACAATAATATTGTTATTGGTGACAAATGCAGGATTTAAGACAACAGGATACAAAGTACCAACAGAATCTACCAAATAGACCTCTTGAGTAGAAGCAAGACCTGTACCTTTAATAATCACAGTCTGCTCCGCAAACATTTCCCCTAACGCAGTATTGATTGAATCCGAAGAAGAAACCGAAGTTACTTTATAATTTTCACAATTACAATCTACACAAGTATCTTCACAAGAAACCATCAAACCAGCTGCAACCAAAGGCAATGCAAAAGCAGTTGATAAAAATTTATTTTTTAGTTTCATTGTCTATAAACTTTAAATTTACACAAATTAGGCAATTAATATGGGTAAGTACCATTTACAACATCTTGATACATATCCTTAACCCCACTAAGATAATTCTTCGCTGTTGTTGGAATAGGCAAATACCATCTGTTTCTATCCAAGAATGACTGGGTAAAAATTTCAATTTCTGGATCGCCAGCTTTATAACTTCCTTCTGGGAACATTTTAGCTAAAGCTTCATTACATTTATTCACCAAAGCCAAACGAGCATAACCAGTTTCATTTTGCAACGCACTGCTATTCTCTGGAACTGAAGGCGAATTAGCCCAAGAACATGCACGATCCATTTGCCACATAAATTTAGCGGCCATCTCAGGATTCAAATAGTAGAAACGCTTTAAATCCAACCAGCCATGACCTTCCATTGCAAACTCCTTACGACGTTGTTGCACCAAGTCAGCACGAATTTCTCCATGGTACATAGGTGCATCAGGATTAACTGTGATTTTTTCCTCTTTAGAGCCTCCGTTGCCATCATCCACCGTCACATAAAACACGAAATTTTCACCCACGTCATGCTTAGAAGAATAGTCTGTAAAGTATGCAATAGAATCAATGGTTGGAGCTCCATGAGCAGTCAACACCTCATTGATCGGGCCAATAATAGCAGAACTAGTTGTAACTTCTGTAACATTCGTACCATAAGCCTTCAAATATTCAGCCTCTGCCAACATCATCTTCACGTCCGAATAACGAATAATATGTTGCACACGAGATATTGACATACCAACATTATGTTTTGATGTTCCGTCAACACCCCAAACATACTTCTTAATGTTATTCATCAAATGAAGACCTTTTGCCATGAAATCTTTACCAGACTCTCCTTTTTTATAACCCTTAGCAACAAAATCGCTTCCATAACAAACATCTTCTCCACTTACCAATTGATATACGTTTCCAGTTCCTTTACCAACATAGAAACACAACTCTTTCTTACGAGCATCATCTTCTGTAAAAGAATTGTAAAGAGTGTAGGTCAAACCTTTTCCTCCTCCCCAACCAGAACCAGGAGACCAATCACCACTAGGGGCTATCTGAGATTGATAAGCAGAACCTTCACCATAATTTCCAGCCATCCAATAAAGAGAGAAAATATTCTCACTACTTTCTACTGGAGCACCAGTCAAAGGTTGAGCACAAAAGATTTCCTTATGAGTTGCTAATGTATACTTATTAGACGACACAACAGAGTTCAACAGATTAATTGCAGACTCCAAATACATTGATGGATTATCACACACATAAGGGAAAGAGATTCCCGGTGTAGAAGTCTGACAAGAAGCCATTGTCAAATAGAGCTTCGCCAAAAGCGAACTTGCTGCATACTTTGAAAGTTTACCATTTTCAGGAAGATTATCTTTCGCATAAAGCAAATCGTCTTCCACCGCACGGTATATAGTCTTACGAGAAACACAAGGAAGAACAACATTATTAGTGATGTTTTTTTCACTGTTCATCACTAACGGAACTTCTCCAAAGTACTCAGAAGCCAAAAAGTGTGCGTAACCTCTGAAGAATCTCGCTTCCGCAAGAACTGCCTTCATCTCATCTTCTGTCATGTCCATCGGGATAGCACCAGCATTCAAAGAATCCGACACAAGAGAAATCACCGAATTAGCATGAGCAATAACACCACTATACAAGGAAGTATATCCTTCTTTTAGAATTGTGTTATTTTCTCCGATAGATAACTGGAACAAAATACCTTCGTCTCCATTCTTATTCGCAAGTATTCCAGGAAGACCCTCATTTACACACCACGAAAACTTTCCTTCATATTCAAACCACTTATAACCACCAAAAAGAGGATAGGTTAAAGACTGGTAAGCACTCTTACTTGAAAGGGTTGCCGGAGAGTAGTTGTCATATACATCCACATCCAAAAAATCCTTACAAGAAGTAGCCATCATCAAAGATGCACCTACCCCCAAAAGCAAAGATTTATATTTAAAATTTCCTAAATTCATAATTGTAAAAGTTTAATGATTAGAAATCAAAATTCAAGCCTACGACAAACTGACGTGGCAATGGATAAGAACCAGCGTCAACACCTTGACGGATAGCACTGCTATTAGCCACCTCAGGATTCATTCCAGAGTACTTTGTAAATGTCGCTACATTTTGTACGTTGAAAGAAACCTTGAAGTTAGACATCTTCATCTTGTCAGTGAAACGTTTAGGAAGTGTATAAGACAATCCTACATTCTGAATACGCAAGAAAGAACCATCCTCAATATAACGGTCAGACACCGTATTTGCATCACCATTTACTGTAGAACTTGGACGAGGCATGTTAGTGTTAGAGTTCTCAACCTTCTTTCCGCCATTACCATCATCTACAACTTTGGCATAATCCAAAACAGAAGTCAACATGTTTATACCTTCACCATCCATACCCTCTAATTTTGAACGAAGCAAGTTATATACATCGTTACCATAAGAACCAGACAAGAAGAGGTTCAACGACCATGGTCCCCAAGACAAAGTATTATTCATACCAAAAGTGAAATCAGGGTTAGGATCTCCGATAAATGTTTGGTCATTAACATCAATAACACCATCAGAATTTACATCAACATAATTGACATCACCCACAGCAGAACCTTCAAAACGAGTTAAACTATTTAATTGTTCTGTATTTTGAATGACACCATCAGTCTTATAACCATAGAACAAACCAGGAGCATGTCCTACCATAGACTTACAATACGTCCTTGTTGTAGCCTTGAAGTACAAATCTCCATTCAAAGAAGTTGAATCAGTTTGCAAAGACAACACCTCATTACGAACCAAAGAGATATTCAAATCGGTAGTCCATGTAAAATCATGATCACCCAACTTCTTGTCAATATTAACAGTAGTCAATGTTGCATCAAAACCAACATTCTTCATTGAACCAGCATTGATATTCGGCAAACGAGTGTACATATACTCTGAAGAGACAGCAGAATTAGCTAAAGTCAATCCCGGCTCTGCTTTTACGATCAAATCATTATTTTGCTTGTAAAATGCATCAAATGTCAAAGAGATCCGATCACGTTTCAAGAAACTGATGTCGATACCTCCATTGATCTGCCAGTTTGTCTCCCAAATCAAATCACGGTTCAACCATGTACCATAAGAGATTCCCGAACCTAGATTGGTCTTAACCTCTGTGTAATAAGGGATATAACCCATATTAGAACCAGCATTACCAGTTTGACCGTAACCAGCACGAACCTTCAAAGAAGAAATTACTTTCTTCACATCTGCATTATTCTTGATGAAAGACTCTTGGTCTGCACGCCAAGCCAACGCAAACGAAGGGAAGAAGTCCCAACGATTCTCCTTTGCCAAAGTTGATGAACCATCAAAACGACCCGTTGCTGTGATCAAATATCTCTCGTCATAGTTATAGTTCAAACGAGCGAATACAGACATCATGGCTTGAGCACCTTTGTAACCTGTAATATCTTCAGTCTCACCTAAGTTTGTATTTTGATAATCCTTATCAATAAACATCTTATCATCCAAGAAATTAGATTTGGTCATATCGTAACCACTCCAAGTAGCTTTCCATGCCTCATAACCCAACATTGCTCCAAAACGATGTTTTTTGATTTGCTTTCCATAGTTCAATGTAGAAGCAAATCGCCAATACATGCTTTGACGTTCAATAAACCGTAATTTATTTGATGTCTCTCCCTTTGATGGAGTAAATTGGCTCTCTTCTCCGTTAGTATAGTCGACACCAAACTCATTCCTCCAAGACAAATCCTTTGTGAAATCAATGTTTGCGTAGATATTACCCAAAATATTGTTCTTGGAAACATTAATTGGAGAGTAGTACGCATCACGGATAGGGTTAGTTTTAATCTCTTGGTCTTCTCCTCCCAACTCAGTATATTCACCATTAAAATCAGTTGGTGAAGTTGTAGGTCTTGAAATCAAAGCTTGAACGAATATTTGCTCGTCTGTAGCTCCTCCAGTTCCAATTCCTGACAAACTGTTATCATCAGTCAACTCAAAACCTTGTTGCTTAGTTTGATTGATGTGAGTATATGCCAAATTCACGCCAAGACGCAACCAGTCTGTTGTTTGGTTCTCCAAGTTTACACGTCCGTTAAAACGTTGGAAGTCAGTATTAATGATCACACCGTTCTGATCCATGTAACCCATAGAGAAAGCAAACTTAGTCTTCTTGTCACCTCCAGAAACTGAAATTTGGTGGCTATGGCTGATAGCTGTACGGAAAAGCTCATCTTGCCAATCTGTACCTTTACCTCCAACCAAGGCTGCTGCCTTCAATTCTGGATCTGCACTTGAGTTCTTGAACGCAGTAAGAACAGCAGGATCGGTCCAAAATGATGCATACTCTTGCAAATCCATCAAATCCAATCTGTCAGAAACAGAAGAAACAGAGAAGTTTCCTGAGTAAGAAATAGTTGGCTTTGCATCAGCACCCTTCTTTGTGGTAATCATGATGACACCATTCGCTGCACGAGAACCGTAGATTGCAGTAGCAGACGCATCCTTCAACACCTCCATAGAAACGATGTCTGCAGGGTTGATTGATGCCAACGGGTTAGAACCAGAACTTTGCTTACCACCTCCGATTGGCATACCATCCACCACATAAAGAGGAGATGAATTACCAGTCAACGTGGAGACACCACGAATACGTACATTACTTTCCGCACCTGGCTGACCAGAAGAAGCAGAAACCTGCACACCAGATACACGACCTTGCAATGCTTGGTCAACAGAAACCGTAGACATAGACTTTACAGCATCCTCACCCAAAGAAGACAAAGATCCAGTCAAGTCACTCTTACGCATTTTTCCATATCCGACCTCAACGATAACGTCCTCTAATTGTTGAGAATCCTCCTCCATAGAGATATTCAAAACATTAGGCGTTTTTGAAGTGATAGGAACTGTTTTCGTGCTGTAACCCATAAACGAGATTTCCAACACATCTCCATTCTCAACGGAAATCTCGAAATTTCCGTTATCATCCGTAGGAACACCCTTCGTTGTTCCTTGAATGATCACGCTTGCACTCGGAAGTCCTCCCATCGAGTCAGACACCTTACCTGTAATCTTTCTTGCGGCCATCAAACTAACGCAAGTGCAAAGCAATGCTAAAGACAACAAAAATCTTCTCATTTTTGACTATAAATTAACATTAATTAAAAAATTTAACATCTCTAATGACTTCCCACTAAGCAAAAGTCGGCACAAATGTAACTTAAAAAAAGATAAAAACACGCTTTTTTTCTCGAAAAATTCTTAATTGATATAATTTTTTCTAAACAGAGAAGTTTAAACAGCCATAATTTATGCAACTTCTATAAATTAGGTCGGAATGATTTTAAAGAGCATTTCGCTCTGGTTAATTACATTTACGAAACTTTTCGTTAGGCCAATCCATGACAATAAATAATAAAAATCGCAATTTATAGATGTTGCCTTATGATATTTTAATTTTTTTTCGTACATTGCGAAGCATTTAAAAATCAAACTATTTACTTACTATATTGACTGTAATTATGAAGGATATTTTTCAAGTTGAATATGTTTTAGGAAAAATCTCACAAAATGTTCTTTGGAAGGCTCTTAGTACTCCAGACGGACTTGCTTGCTGGTTTGCGGATCAAGTTGACTCAAAAGAGAACATGTTCGTATTCCATTGGGGGAAAAGCATTCAAAATGCAGTAATACTATCTAAAAAAAACAACACTCTGGTTCGCCTCCATTGGGAAGAGGAAGACCCTCGTTTTTATTTCGAAATCAGAATGTCTGTTTCAGAACTGTCAGGGGATGCAATCCTACGAATAACAGACTTTTGCGAATCGACTTCCGACATGCATGATTTAACAGAATGGTGGAACATGAAAATCGAAAGCCTCAGGAAATCGTTCGGAATATAAAAAACGGCTTTTGGATTTCCTAAAAATTGATTACTTTTGCGAACGAAAATCCGCAGCGAGGGAAATCCCTTAGGAATGCTGCGAAAATTTTTGTGCAGTCATGCGTATAAAAAGACTATACTCCTATTTGATTAAAAATTATCTTGGGACGTTCATAGCGACCTTTGTCGTCTGTCTATTCATCGTCCTTATGATGTTTCTTTGGAATTCCGTAGATAAAATGATCGGGAAAGGGTTGGAAATTTCCGTACTCTTGGAGTTTCTTTTATATGCAACATTGTCTCTCTTAGTTTCAGCACTCCCTTTGGCGATATTGTTGTCTTCTCTTATCACCTTCGGGAACATGGGGGAAAATCTTGAATTGCTGGCAATGAAGGCTGCGGGAATATCCCTCTTCAAAATCATACGCCCTTACGTAATATTTGTCTCACTGCTGAGCATAAGCGCATTTTTTTATTCTAACCTTGCGATTCCTCCTATTCAAACAAAACTTTGGACTTTGCTATTTTCCATGAAGCAAAAATCTCCGGAAATAGAAATCCCTGAGGGTTCTTTCTATAATGGCATCGAAGGATACCATATATATGTAAAGGAGAAAGATCCGAAGACCAAGGCTCTAAAGAACATCATGATCTACGACTTTTCCGACGGTTTCAACAATTCAGTCGTCATGGTTGCAGATTCTGCTCGACTAAAAACAGCCAGCAACAAACAAAGTCTTATATTAGATCTTTATTCAGGTGAATCGTTCGAGAACTTAAAAAAGAAGGCGGAGTCGAAGCAGAAGAGCGTACCCTACAGGAGAGAGACGTTCTCGTTTAAAGAAATCTTGATTGACTTTGATGCAAATTTCAACAAGGTTGATGAATCTGTAATGAAAAACCGGTACTTAGGAAAGGATTTAGCCGTGCTGACAGAAAACATCGATTCAATGCAATGCCACGCAGATAGCTTGTGCCGCTCGCAATACACTATATACTATGGACACTTTTTTGATCGAGCACAAACAAATGTCTATACGATTTACTCAAAAACAACAGAGGAACTACCCTCCTACACTTCAGAACGTCTGTTGTCAAGAAGAACATTGCCTGAACAAACCAAAGCGGTGGAGCGAGCCATACAACAGACTGAACGGATGAAAATGGATTTGCCATTTATTCAAGGGGTGAAAAATGGAGATGACGGACGCATCAGAAGATTCGACATCGAACGACATAGGAAATTTACAATACCTTTGTCTTGCTTCATCTTCTTCTTTATTGCAGCTCCACTTGGTGCAATCATTCGAAAGGGAGGTATCGGGTTGCCATTGGTGGTCTCCGTCATATTCTTCATCGTCTACTACATCATAGACAACACCGGCTACAAAATGGCGAGAGAAGGGGTCTGGCATGTATGGCAGGGAATATGGCTAAGTTCCATCGTTCTGTTCCCACTGGGTATCGTGCTTACGTATATGGCGGCGAAAGATCGCTCTCTCAACTTGAAACACCCCCGAATTTACTGGCAAAAAATTAAAAAATTCTTTTCCACCTTATTGGGCAAAAAAGAAACGTCCAATATAAGGAAAGAATTCCAAAAACGAAAAGGATAAAGAGGATATGATTTTAACTTCATAAATTCTCATCAATACAAATTGATATAGGATATAAATGTAATTTAAAATGGCAGATTATAAGCTAAATACAGTAGAAGAAGCTATAGAAGACTTCAAAGAGGGGAAATTCTTAATCGTGGTAGACGATGAAGACAGGGAAAATGAAGGAGACTTCATCACGTCTGCGGAGTTGATCACGGAAGAGAAGGTCAACTTCATGCTAAAGGAGGGACGAGGAGTACTTTGTGTGCCTCTTCCGATTTCTCGTTGCAAGGAATTGCAATTGGATATGCAGGTTATCAACAACACCTCAATGTTGGGAACTCCTTTCACAGTTACCGTAGATAAGTTAGAAGGATGCTCGACTGGTGTGTCTACTCACGACCGTGCCGAAACCATCAGAGCATTAGCCAACCCTAATTCTACTGCAGAAACATTTGGAAGACCCGGACATATCAATCCTCTATACGCACAAGATAAGGGAGTACTTCGACGCGCCGGACACACAGAAGCTGCAGTAGACTTGGCGAAGTTGGCCGGACTTCAACCTGCAGCGGCTCTGATCGAGATCATGAATCCGGATGGTTCCATGGCACGTATGCCGGAACTAATTGAGAAAGCGAAAGAGTTTGGCATCAAAATCATCACCATAAAGGATCTGATTGCATACAGGATGGAATCGGAATCATTGATTGAGAAAGGAGAAACAGTACACCTCCCTACTAAGTTTGGTGATTTCATGATCACCACCTTCCGTCAAAAATCCAACGGTTTGGAGCATGTGGCTCTCACTAAGGGGAATTGGGGAAAAGACGAACCGATTTTAGTGCGAGTCCACTCATCTTGCGCCACTGGTGACATCTTCGGTTCTCTGCGTTGTGAATGCGGAGAACAGTTGGAAGAGGCTCTCAAAAGAATCGAAAAAGAGGGGAAAGGCGTACTCATCTACATGAATCAAGAAGGACGAGGCATCGGCTTGATGAATAAAATCAAAGCTTACAAGTTACAAGAGGAAGGGCTTGACACCGTCGATGCAAATATTCACCTTGGTTTTCAAGCAGATGAGCGCGACTATGGCGTTGGTGCCCATATCCTCAGAGAGCTGGGGGTTTCAAAGATGAAACTGATGACCAACAACCCCACAAAAAGAATTGGGTTAGAAAGCTACGGGTTAGAAATCGTTGAAAACATATCAATCGAAATCCAACCTAACCGTTACAACCTTCGCTACATAAAAACAAAAAAGGAGCGAATGGGGCATAACATCAGTTTATAAAGTTTTAAGGTGAAATCTACAAATTCACTGTTTATACCTTATTAAATTATAAATGGTGAATTTATAGAAACCTTCTAAGGACGAAAAAAAAGAATTTTTGCCCTTTATTACAAAAAAATCAAGTTTTTAATTTTCTTTTCTTATAATCATCACTATTTTTGTGGTTGGATTTAAAACAAAAAGGAAATAACCAATAAATATAGACGATAATGATACTACTACAAACTGTAGAACCGGTAGAAGCGGTGGCTAACGAGGCAAGTCTCAATCTTTTTGACTTGGCGGTTAAGGGAGGTTGGATTATGATTCCTCTCGTACTTCTTGGCATTTTGGCAATTTACATATTTTTTGAGCGTCTCCTTGTAATCCGCAAAGCCAGTTATAAGGACACAACCTTCATGGATAAAATCAAAGATTATATCAACGAAGGGAAAATAGATGCGGCGATAACTCTATGCAAAAACACAGATACGCCCTACTCTCGCATGATTGAGAAAGGGATTTCCCGATTGGGTCGTCCTATGAACGACGTATCTGTAGCTATCGAGAACGTCGGAAACATCGAAATCGGAAAATTGGAGCGTGGCATGTCACTTTTGGCGACAATCGCAGGTGGTGGACCGATGATCGGATTCCTCGGAACTGTTGCCGGTATGATCGAGGCATTCTTCAACATGGCCAATGCAGGTAATAACGTAGACATCTCTTTGCTATCCAATGGTATCTATGTGGCGATGGTCACTACCGTGGCTGGACTTGTCGTAGGAATCATAGCCTACTTCGCCTACAATTACCTCACTTCTAAAGTGGACGAGGTTGTAAACAACATGGAAGCACGTTCTGTTGAGTTCATGGACATCCTTAATGCTCCAGCCGAGTAATTTCAGAATCAGCCTAAAAATCGTCCCAAAAAGTTAGTAGACTATGGCGTTAAAAAGAAGGAATAAGGCAGAGGCAAGTTTTAGCATGTCGTCAATGACCGACATCATTTTCTTGTTGCTCATATTTTTCATTCTAACATCAACTGTGGTACACCCCAATGCCATCAAATTGATGCTACCGCAAAGTTCAGAACAAACATCGGCGAAACCTCTTACAAGGGTTACAATAGACAAAGAGCTGAACTATTATGTGGCATTCGGTCCGGAAACTGAAAGACAAGTACCTTTTGATGAGATAGAGACTTTTTTACTACAAGTGGAGAGTGAAGAACCGGAGATGTATGTGGCACTTTATGCAGACGAAACGATTCCTTACGGAGAGGTGGTAAAGGTGCTAAACATCGCCAATAAAAATAAATTCAAATTAGTCATCGCAACTCGTCCTATGGACAAATGACTTCGTACTAAATGAATTTCAACGATTTAAATAAATATCAAAAAGCGAAAGTGATAGCCTCCGGCTGCACGGCAGTTGTCGTGTTCCTCGTTCTCATCTTCATGCTGAACGTCTACCTTTCAAGGGAGATTCCTCAGTTGGAAGAGGGATTGGAGGTGATGATGGGCATGGAGAATGCAGGAGCGGAGGATTTTTTTGAACCAACTCCTGCCAGCGAAATCGCACAAGAACTTCAAGAAGTCAGTTCTCCCGAAACTGCCTCTGACCCTGCTCCAAGCGATGAAGCATACCAAACGCAAGACATCGAAGAGTCAGTCCAAATGAAAGACCAGAAGACAGAAGAGGAACTGAAAAAAGAGAAGGAAGCGGAAGAGAGAAGAAAGAAAGAACTCGCAGAGAAAGAGGCGGAACAGCGACGCTTAACGGAAGAGAAAAGACGTAGGGAAGAACAACAAAGGAGAGAGGATAGCATCAGTGCCATCATCGCACAACGCACCCAAATGCTTCGCGGAGGAGGAGGTAATGGTGCAAATGCCTCTGGAGGAACAGGAGGAGGTTCAACTGCTGGTACCAAGGGAAATCCTTTTGGAAATGATCGTTCAAAAAACACTGAAGGATCTTCTAATAGCGGAGATAACAACTCTTACTCTCTGTACGGACGCTCACCTGTCGGACAAATCGCCTTGCCAACCTACTCCGAACAGGTTGAAGGTAGGGTTGTAATCAGCATCATAGTAGATAAAAATGGTAATGTGATCGAGGCTTCCCGAACAAAAGGGACGACAGTGGATGATGCAAGAGTCATCTGGGCAGCGATTAAAGCAGCGAAGAAGACTCGCTTTAACCCTATTGATCAAGATAAAAATCAAACGGGCATTATCACCTATGAATTAAAACTTAAATAACAAGTTCAACCACAGAGTAACAAAAAATTATATATGATTTACGTATTTTTAGCCAATGGATTTGAAGAGACCGAAGCGGTTGTCCCCATCGACATTCTACGCCGCGCAGGTTTTGATGTGAAGTTAATCTCTATCACAGACGAACTTCTCGTCACCAGTTCTCATGGTGTCACAATCAAAGCAGACACCACCTTCGACGAGACCGATTTCAACGATGCAGAAATGCTTTTCTTGCCGGGAGGAATGCCGGGTACTAAAAACTTGGATGCTCACGCCGGACTATGCGAACTGCTCCAAGACTCTGCAGAAAAAGGAGTCAAATTGGCTGCGATATGTGCCGCTCCTTCAGTCTTCGGGAACTTGGGTCTACTCAATGGAAAGGAGGCGACATGCTACCCTGGATTTGAAGATCAGCTCATGGGGGCTTCTGTATCAGAAAATCCTGTCGTAGTGTCAGACAATTTCATCACAGCAAGAGGTGCGGGAGTCGCCATGAAATTCGCACTAAAGCTTGTGGAAGTCCTAAAAGGGAAAAAAATTGCGGAAGAACTCGCTGCCGCGATAATATACTAATTTGCAATCCTAACAGTTAAACCATGAATAAAAATATCTTATATTCGATTCTTTTTTTATTTGCAACAACGTCGTTATTGACATCTTGCATTGAAGATGATAAGTACGGTGAACCATTGTCGGTCTACAACCAAGGGGATAACAGAAGAGGGGAATCTCTTAAAATAGAAGATGATGAGGTGGAGGATGAGGAAGAAGTTCCTGCCGGACCAGAGGGTAGCGTCATCGACTCAACAAAAACACCTGAGGAAAACAACGATTTTCTCGCTCTATCGGGTGTATATGAAGGTCTGCTAATATCAGGTGAAGGAGAAGCGAGAACAGAAGATCCTCTTGATGTAACCGTAGAAACAAAAGACAACCTTTTCAAATTGGCTCTCTATGATGCTATCGTACAGGGTATCGATTTAGGTGATTTAATACTCGAAAACATACCTGCAAAGAAAAGTGCGGATGGTTACACCTTTGCATTAGAGGGTATCGACGTAACATTGGCAGACGGGGCACTCGAAGCAACGGTTGATGTTGACGGAGAAGTTATGACAGCTGGTGATTTGAAGTTTTCTGTTAAGATACAAACTCCTCCAATTGAATTATCATACGAAGGAACTAAAAAGAAATAATCAATTTAATTTATGGTTATGAAAAATCTAAAATATTATCTATACGCTTTACTGATAGGCGCATTTTCCTTGAGTCTCTATTCTTGTAACGAAGAAGAGGATGAAGAGATTAATGATGGAATTGAAAACAACGACAGTTCAAAGCATGACACTCCGAAGGGTGGCAACATCGTAGGAGAGTGGTATTTCAATTCTAAAATGTCGGAAATCACGATTGGAGAAGAAGATCTACTACCGATCCTTTCCACTCTCATCCCTGATTTTGACATCCAAAAAGCAATGAACGTTTTGGGTGAAAAAGTTGAATTCAAGGAAGATGGAACACTTATCATTTATGGTAATGAAGGAACCTATTCAACCAACAATGGAGACCTTTCAATCTCTGCGATACTTGAAAACGGGAATCCTCTGAACCTCAAAAAAGGAGCAGACTTTGCTGCATTATTGGAAGAGAACGCTCCTGAAAGCGCGGAAATGATACAAAAAGCAGAGATAAAAAATTTCTCATATTTCGCAGATAAAGACTCTCTATTGTTGTACATGGATGCAGAAGTGGAGTTGCTCTTCGCAGAAAGTACATATTTCTTGCCAGTGAAAGCGGTTTTAGTATATGGCAATGTACCACAAGACAACGATTCTGACAAGGAAGACACAGAAAACCAGACTCCAGAAGAGGGGGACAAAGAAGACTCATCTCAAAACCCTAATGAAGAAGAGGGAGAGGATCAACCAGAGTCGGCAGACAAAGATTTCATGACTATTTCGGGTGTATATGAAGGTCTGTTAGCAGAGACAGAAGCTCTTGATGTAACAATCGAAGCAAAAGATAATAACATGCTAAAATTGGCTCTATACGATGCAAAAGTGGAGGGAGTCTCAATAGGCGATTTGGTTTTTGACAACATACCGACAACCAAGACAAGCGAAGGTTACACATTCACCCTGCAAAATTCAGAGGTTAGTCTCATGAACGGAGTGCTAAAGGCTACAGTAAATGTCAACGGAGAAATAACAACTTCAGGAAGTCTGGAGTTTGTTGTTGAAATTCTCTCTCCTGCTATGGAGTTATCATATAACGGTACTAAAAAGAAATAAATAGAATAACCAAAAATTTTCAGTTATGAGCAAATTTAAATTTTATTTTCTCGCACTTTTCGTAAGTGCTTCTGCGCTCTCATTGACCTCTTGTGAAGAGGATGAAGAGACTAATGATGGTATTGAAAACCCAACTGAAGAGGCAAAAAAGGGGGGCGATATTGTAGGTCAATGGGCAATCAACGATGAATTGACAGAAACCGTCATCGGAGATGAGACCTCGCAAGGGATGATGGCCCTTATCCCTGATTTTGACCTGAATCAGGTGGTGAACGTATTGGGAGACGAAGTAACATTCAACGAAGACGGAACTCTCCTTGCTGACGGCAAAGAAGGCACTTTTGTAACGGACAATGGAACTCTTTCAATTACGACCACTCCTATTGAGGGAGGCAATCCTATGACCATCAACGGAGAGGCTGACCTTAAGCCAATTGTTGATAATCTTTTCCCTGATTATGCAGCAATCGTGCAATCAGCAAAGATGACAGAACTTAGTTATGTTGTGGAAAACGGTATTTTGACTGTCTATGTAAAGGCTGAAATCAAAGTTCCTTTCACTGAAACTGTAATCCCTGTACAGGCGACACTTGTTTACGACAAAAAGTAAAAAAAAAATTTAAAACTTGAGTGGAGGCGAGAATCATCGTCTCCACTTTTTTTTGTACATTTCATTGTTTTAAAACATTTTTAAGAAACATTAACTATAAAATTTTGTCCACTGTTGTTTTGACAACTAAATTTGCGACAAAATATAGAACTATGGATCAGAAGAATAGATTTAACCCTAAAGAGGTGGAGATTGCATTTGCGGTAATCAACGGAAATATCAGCAATGCTATGAACAGAATCATCATGAGAACTCTCAAAAAAGAGGGTATCGAAATGACGACAGAACAATGGGTGGTGATGTTTTGTCTATGGAATGGTCTAAACGGAGAAAAACCTACTCAGAACATGATTGCACAAGCAACCTTCAAGGATCGTCCAAGCATCACACGATTGCTGAGAAATTTGGAGAGACAGGGACTGATATACAGAGAGGCAAAAGACGGAGACAAACGAGCAAACTACGTCATGCTCACAGAAAAGGGGAAATCTATAGAAAAAAGCGTAAATGAGGCCACAAAAAAAGCGCTGGAATCTATCTTCTATGGATTTACGAAAGAGGATGCAACAAAAGCATTTTTCTACTTAGAGAAAATTTTTGACAATATAAAATAGCATTATTCGAGTTAGACCTGAAAGCCACGCCCTTGAGGTTACTTTTGTTCTATCTCATAATGTGCGAACAAATGCATCCTCAAGGAGTTGCTGTTACGGTCTTCTTATCTAAACAAAACACAAACGAGCAAAAAGTCTCTTCTCTTCAAAATCAACAATTGATTGAAAAAGAATGCTTTAAAAAAATTTCAAAAATTCAACGAAAGAATATTTGCTCTTTCAAATAAAATGTTATAACTTTGCATCGCATTTAGAAAAAAGGTTCCTTGGCCGAGTGGTTAGGTACCGGTCTGCAAAACCGTTTACAGCAGTTCGAGTCTGCTAGGAACCTCTGAATATGAAGAAGTAATGGCATACATGTTCGTTACTTCTTCTTTTTTTTGAAAACCTAAACAATGTTTCCGAACAAAAAAAATTTGACATGCGTTTTAGTTTTATATTAAAGGTTCTGTTGTTTTTTCTTTTATTTCACCCTTTTGTTGTACAAGCAACAACACAAGAGAGAGACTCTTTAGATTCAGCGGAGCTTCCATTGATAGAAGTCGAAACGAAACGCATACAAGGGAAAACCTTTTCAATCGAAAAGCAGCCAATCATTTTAAATGTTTTCGATGCAAAAAGCATAGAACAACTGAATGCAACAACTGCAAAAGACCTGTCTCAGTTCACGCCCAACTTCTATATGCCGGACTACGGGTCTCAAATGACCTCCTCCATATATGTAAGGGGTTCCGGTGCTCGCATTGATCAGCCTGTTGTAGGATTCTTAATTAACGGAACACCCATACTCAACAAAAACAACTTCGATTTTGAAATGTACGACCTTCAAAGCGTCTCTTTTCTAAAAGGGCCTCAAGGAACAATTTATGGAAGGAACACGTTGGGAGGATTGATTCTAATGGAGCTGAAAGACCCGTTTTTGCCGCAAGAGACAACTGCTTCGGTTGATTATTCTACTGGCAACACAATCCAAATCAAGGCTTCCACTCGATATGCTCCGTCTCGAAAGTTCGCCTTCTCCTTTTCTGCTAACGCAAAACATACGGACGGCTACTTTATAAATGATTACAACGGAAAGCTTTGCGACCCATCCAATAGTATCAACCTTCATAGCCAACAGCGATGGATTTTGTCTAAAAAATTAGAAATAGAAAACATGCTACTCGGAGGTGTAATCAAACAAGGAGGTTATGCCTATCGCCCCGTAGACAGCACCGGCATACATCTGGTAAACTACAATGAGGAGTGTCATTACAAAAGAATCAGCCTTGTCGACGGACTCTCTGTGCGTGTCCGAAATGATAAATTCATTTTTGAGTCGAATACAAGTTACCAGTACCTCAACGACGATATGTTTCTCGACAATGATTTTACGCCCAAACCTATCTTCACCCTCAATCAAAAACAAAATGAACACGTAGTAACCGAAGACATATACTTCTCTTCAAACCAACCCTACTCGGCTACTGAAGCACCTCGCATTTGGCAATGGAAATCGGGACTTTCTGCATTCTACAAACACAACAAAATGGAGGCTCCTGTAGTTTTCGGCAAAGCAGGAGTGGACGAGCTTATTTTAGACAATGCAAATAAAGGACTGCAAACGGTATTTCCTAACGATAGGTTGGAATTCAAAGAGGAGGAGCTGCCGATAAATTGCGCATTCCGAATCCCCGGTTTCGGTGTAGCTGCGCATCACCATTCTGAATTCCATCTGAAAAAATGGATCTTTGCTGCAGGACTTAGGATTGACTACGAAAATGCAAAAATGGAATACCAAAACGAGGCTACCCTACACTACTTGATGACACTTTTTTCGGATGAGTTTTACCCATTCACTTGTCATTTGAATGGAACTGCCAAAAAAAGTTTTTTTGAATTTCTGCCTAAAGTATCAGTACAGTACAATATCAACAAGGAAAACCAAATCTACATTAAAGCTTCAAAGGGCTATAAAGCAGGAGGTTTTAACACGCAAATCTTTTCTGATTTACTTCAAAAAAAGCTCAAAGATGATTTGATGAGCGACATGGGAATGGCTTTTGATGACAACTCGGAAGGATACGATGTGGAGAAAGCGATTTCATACGACCCTGAATACAATTGGACTTACGAGTTAGGAGGGAAATTCACCGTCAAAAAAGAGGAGATAAAAAAAGTTAAAATTGATGTTGCCGCATTTTATGTAAGAACGGAGAATCAACAACTAACGGTATTCCCTCCGGGTAAAAACACCGGAAGGATGATGACCAATGCTGGCAAAAGCCGAAGTCTCGGTTGCGAACTAAGTTTGGACTGGATGATATTCAGAAACAAAACCAACTCTCTCTTTTTGGGTGCGGCATACGGTTACACCAACGCCAAATTCGTCCAGTACCACGACGGGAACCACGACTACAGCGGGAAATATGTTCCTTTCGCACCTCAAAACACGACAGTCGCAAGACTGAACTACACCATTTTCGTGAACAAAAACTTCCTGAAATCAATCAACTTGTTCGGAAGTTGGAAAGGAACGGGCAAAATATATTGGGACGAGCAGAACAGAACCTCTCAACCATTTTACTCGGTATTCGATGCCTCCGTCGCATTTGAAACTAAATATTTCACAATCAAAGGATGGTGTAAAAACATAGGAGACAAAGAATATGAGACATTCCGATTCACATCCATTGGAAATCAATTTTGTCAAATAGGGAAACCACGACAAATTGGAATCTCTTTGAAATATTGTTTCAATCCACAAAATCGGTAAATTCAAAAACATTTAAATAACAACTAAAAAATTCAAATCATGAAAAAAATTTTCTTATTTTCAGTGTTAGTTACAATTTTCTCAGCTTTCATTGCTTGTGACAAAGAGGATGAAGATCCGATTAACGACAATGTAGAGAACACCGTAAGTGGAATAATATATGTAGAGTCAGAGGAGAATTTTTCTGACACAACAATGTGTTCTTATAACATCGCTGATGATAAAATAAACATCGCTTTTAAAGATGTGAAGTTTTCCAGCCGAATGCCTATAACGGTATCCCCTTCTATTGAAGGCATTCCTTGCTCAAAAATAGGAGAAAACGAATGGTCATTCGCCGCTGAAACCATCGTCCCACTTCTTAATGGGAAAGAATTCCCTAAATACACCGCAACCGACATAAAAGGTTCTATAAAAGAGGGGAAAATCTCATTCTCTTTGAATTTCGGCGATTATCCGACGACATTCGTTCAAGAGTAATTCTACAGACTGACAATGCGAAAGCCTTCTTTGCTCTCATAAGAAGGCTTTTCTTTTTTCACTTCAATCCATAAACACCACCCGGAAATGAACGCACTAAATCTTTCATTTCCAGTTCAAACAACTGGGTAGAGAGTTCATTCATCTTCCATTGCAATCTCCTTGACATCTGGTCGATATGCATTCGCCCTTCCATTTCCAACAATTGGACAACCAGACGTTCCCGCGCATCTAACTCCACAAACAGAGACAATTGAATAGGTTCTTTTGGGGATGGTTTTTGATCCCAGTTCATCATACGAATTATATCTCCGGCATTCTCCACCAACACAGCGCGATTCTCTTTTATCAGCATATTACACCCTTTTGAGTAGGCATCGCCCACTCTTCCGGGGAACGCACAAACATCACGATTGTAGGAAGCCGCAAAATCGGCAGTCAACAAAGCACCTCCCTTTTCTCCTGATTCTACCACTAAAACAACATCACTCAAACCAGCAATAATACGATTTCGGGAGACAAAGTTCTTTCGATCGACAACACAATTTGAATGAAACTCTGTCAACAAACCTCCATTCGACATCATCTTCTCTGCTAATGTTCTATGCTCTGCGGGATAAATCATATCAAGTCCATGCCCCACCACTCCAACAGTCTGCAACCCCAACTCAACAGAACTACGGTGAGACAAGCCATCCACACCATGAGCCAAGCCTGAAACCACGAGACAATCTGGCAGCTCCTTTGCCAAATCTTTCACCACATTCACAATAAGGTCACGCCCATACTGCGTCATCTTCCTCGTCCCGACAATTCCGACAGACCGTTTTACATTCAAATTCAACTTCCCTTTTTGATACAATAAAATGGGGCTATCCTCGCACTCTTTTAAACGATAAGGGTAATCCTCAAAATCTTGTGCTAGAACCCGTCCTCCAATCTTTTCTAAAAAAAGCAACTCCTTTTCTGCTCTTTTCAATAAATTGGGCTCTTTCACCTGCAAAGCAATCACACTTCCCACACCGGGAATTTTCTCTAAAACACCACGAGATGCCTCAAGCACCGCCCTCGCACTACCCAAGGAATTAATCAAACGCCGAGCCACAACCGGACCGACACCCTTTGCCATCGTCAAGGCAATATCATAAATAACATCTGAACGCATACAAAAACAGTTTAATTTTCTGCAAAATTAGCATGAAAAAAACTTTTTTGAAAATATTCACAAAAAAATTGGGTTAACTTTGAAAATTAGTATAACTTCGCATAAAAGGGTGTGTCTGAAAAAAAAATCCTGAGTTACACATTTCTAAAACAACAACAAAAAAAAGATCAGTATGAAAAAAAATATATTCCAATACATATTGGGAGGCTTTCTCTTACTCAGCAGTAGTCTCCATGCAGAAATCGTCATCAATGAGGTGATGCCATGTAACATCTCTACAATGTACAACAAAGAGAACTACAATTTCTCCGGAGTCATAGAATTTTATAACAATGGGGAAGAGTCTGTTTCTCTAAAAGGGATGACCCTGACTCACTTCAAAAAGAAAAAAAATTCTGAAGGAACAGAACTAAAAGGGAAGTGGGAAATCGACCAAGACATCAACGTCAAAGGGGGCAAATATACCCTTTTGTGGATGGATGAGTCTTCTGCACAAAACCATGCTCCATTCAAACTGGATGCCGATGGAGGATATATCACTCTTTATCAAGGAGCGACTCTCATAGATTCCATATACTATGATGCAATGGAGCCACACATCTCTTACGGAAGATATGGGTCTGACATGGGCTACATGGTTCCAACGCTAAAGGAGGAGAACTCTTTTTGCGTCTCCCATAAAAAGAACCACCGATGTATTGCCCCCTCTCTTTCTCAGAAACCGGGTATAATCAATGAGACATTCAAACTATCTCTTTCCACAAGGACGGACAATGCGAAGATATACTATACAACCGACGGTTCTGAACCTTCGCCATCCAACGGAGAGTTATATGAAAAGGAAATCACAATTGAGAAGAATACGAACATTCGCGCTATTGCATACCTCGACAATATGCTACCAAGCAAAATCACAACCGGCAGTTACATCTTCATGGACAAAGAGCATGAAGGGTGTGGAGGGTTCTCTTTGCCTATTGTTTCTGTCACAGCAAATGAAGAGTTCCTTGAAAATGACACCATCGGCATACTCGTCGTCGGCACCAACGGAATAATTGGAGAGAAAGATTGCAATAGTACCAAAGCCAACTACCATCAAGACTGGAAACGTGCGGTAAACTTCGAATACATCAAAAATGACCAATACCTCTCACAAGAGGTGGAAGCTGCTGTCGAAGGAGGTTGTTCTGTAGGAAATAAAGTCAAATCCTTATCCCTCAAAACGTCAAAAAAGACGGGCAACGAGGTCTATGATTTTGATTTTTTTGATTCAAAACCGGGTCTGAAACATAAAACGCTCCACCTGAGAAATGGAGGTAACGAATTTGAAAACATCCGTTTTAAAGATGGTTTGGCGCAAACATTCGCCATAGGCATGAACATTGACTACCAAGGCTTCCAACCAGTGGCATACTACCTAAACGGAGAGTACCAAGGGTTGATGGGACTAAGGGAACGAATGAACGACGATTACATCAAAACGAATCACGGCTATGATGACGATGAGATTGATTTCATCACCATCGGCGACCAATCCGAAATTGTCTTAAAGAAAGGAGACCTAACCTTTTATAATCAATTGGTAGAACACCTCACTCAGAACGAACCTGATAGCGAAGGATACTACGCCAAAGCTTGCCAAATGATGGACATGGACGAATACATCGACTACCAAATCCTGCAACAATATGCCGTCAATGTAGATTGGCCGGGAAACAACACCAAACTATGGAGGGCAAAAGATGGTGGAAGATTCCGCTGGATGCTGTTCGACATGGACTTTGGTTTCAAATGTTTATACAACACCTATCTCTGCAATTTAGATCGCAACATGATAGAATGGTGTCAAGGGAAGGGACAAACAGACTGGGCTAACAAAAAGAGTTGGATGGTAGAAATATTCAAAAACCTATCCGAGAACCCTGAATTTAAGACAAAATTCACAACAAAATTCCTCTCTCACTTGTCCACCACTTTTTCAACTGAAAACATCGACAAGGTATTTGATGACGTTTGTGGGAAAGTGAGCGACGAATTTTGCGCAACATTTGACGGGAAAGATGCGTTTGCCAAGACTAAAGAGATGAGAAAGTATGCTCACGACAGAGCCAGCTATGTCTACGACCACCTAATCAAATATGTAGGGGGAGAAGAGCTTGTAGATCTGGAAATCTCCTCCAACGTCGATGATGCGACCATCTTACTCAACAATGAACCAATATCGGAATACCAAGGAAAATACATTTCCAAATGGAATATGAATCTGAAAGCATACGCCCCTGAAGGATACAGGTTTGTTGAATGGAAATTCTCCCCCGATAGTTCTTGTGAAGTGGGAAAAATCGCCTCTGTCTCATTGTTAGATAACAATTCTAAATGGAGCTACTATTACGAGGCGACGGCTCCGGACAGAGATTGGAACACGAATGATTTCGATGATAGCTCGTGGGAAAGCGGTGCTGGATTCTTTGGCTACAACACCACGAAGGGTGACTCCAAATATGATGTCGTTTTAGACTATGGTGAAGACGATGAAGCTAAACCGATTACCGCATATTTCAGAAGCACTTTTGAAATCCAAGATGTTAAAAACATCAGGGACTTAACGGCAGACATCGACTACGATGATGGTTTCGTCATGTACATCAATGGCAAAGAGGTAAAACGAGAAAACCTCCCTGAAGAAGAGATTTCCGACACTACATTGTCGGTCGATAAAAATGGCAATGACAGAAGTTCTTCTTTCAGCATCAGTCCGGAATACCTGACCAACGGAAAAAACATCATTGCGGTTGAAGTACACCAAGCAAGTGCGGGAAGTTCGGACTTGGAATTTAATCTCTCAATGAAAATGACTCAACAAGATGAGACTGACGACAACGAAAACGGAGAGATCAACATCTCATTGAATGGGGATCTGAAAGTGACTGCTATTTTTGAAAAGATTAGCAACCATCCGGGTTATACTCTTGTGTTAAATGAGGTCAGCGCAAGCAGTGGCGACAAGTCCAACAACCCTGACGATTACGGGAAATATCCGGACTGGATTGAAGTGTACAACTATGGAGAAGAGCCATGCGATTTGGCTGGTCTCTACCTCTCTGTTGAATCAAATGACTCGCCGAAGGAGGAGTCCAGAATACCTTTTGGATATCCTGAAACAATCATACAACCGGGAGAACACAAGTTGTTATGGGCAAAAGGAGACCTGTTGGATGGACCTCTTTACTTAGACTTCAATCTCGATGTAGACAACCCGTCCCTAATCAAACTGTTCTACCAAAAAGAGAATGGAGAAACAAAAATTTTGAATGAAATCAAATACGAAAATCACGAGAAAAATGAGTCGTACGGAAGAATGGAAGACAATTCAAACGATCTTACAATATTCAGTGTGAAAAATTGTGATGATGGACAAATTCTCATCACAGCCACCCCAAAGGCCTCCAACGGAACAATAGACTGTGAACCTGAGGAAACTCCGGAGAAGACACTCTCTGAAGACTTCAATGTTCTTTCCCACAATTTGTCTCCGAATCCTTTCTCTTCTGATTTAACAGTAACCTCTTCTAAAACAATTTCGTCGATACAGTTGATGGATTTGACTGGAAAGACCGTTTTACTCCAAGAAAACGTTAACACAACTGAATGCACATTGCATTTAGCAAATCTGGAGGAAGGTGTCTACATAATACAAATACAAACAGAGAGTGAGATAATCCGAGAAAAGATAATTAAACGGAAATAACCCACCAAGATGCGCCACCCAACAAATGGCGCATCTTTTTTCTCCATAAGGAGCAGGAAAAACATCTTCTGTCGTCAATCATTCTTTTTTTCACCGTTTTTTCAGTACTTTTGCACTCATAAATTTTTTCTTTGTTAAAAACTATACAAACGATCATAATATGGAATCTTCAAGATTGAATAAAATAGACAGACTCGTACAAAAAGAGTTGAGCGACATCTTCCAAAAATTCACAAAATCATGTGGAGGCGTACTGATTTCAGTAACATCAGTCTCTGTTTCTGCAGACCTTAGCATTGCGCGAGTTCGCCTCAGCATTTTCCCAAACAATAAGCAAGAGGAGATGATGGAGATGATTAAAAAGAGTGCGAAATCAATCCGACACGACCTCGCACAACGCACAAGACATCAGTTGCGCATCGTTCCAGAACTGACTTTCTTTCTTGATGACTCTCTCGACTATCTTGAGAAGATAGACCGTCTTTTAGGACTCGACAAGAAAGACCCATCCGCAGAATAAGAAAAAATACATTTTTCAGATGAGACTGCAACTTTTCATTGCGCTACGTTATCTCTTCTCAAAGAAATCTCACAACATCATCAACATCATTTCGATGATTTGTGCAGGAGGAGTGTGCGTTGCTACAATAGCACTGATTTGCACGCTGTCCGTCTACAATGGATTTCAAAACATCATTTCAGGAGTAATCTCTTCGTTTGACCCAGACTTGAAAATCACCCTTGCTGAGGGGAAAATCTTTGATCTTTCAGAGCCTCAACAAAAACTTCAAACGATTGAACCCATCGAGCTGATATGCCCTGTGTTGGAAGAAACCGCCTTGATTAGAGGTAAAGAGAAACAAACTTTCGTTACCGTTAAAGGAGTACCACACAATTACAACGAGGCAGTCAACGCAGATTCTGTCATAGAAGCAGGAAAATTCAAATTAGAAGATGAAAACGGAATCTACACCGTACTTGGTGCCGCACTCTTCAACCAAATTGACGCTTCTGTGGGATATGACAATCCGGTGTCTTTTTACGCTCCTAAATATGCAACGAAGGTGAATATCGCCAACCCCAACCAATCATTCAACACACAATACGCCTACATCAGCGGTATTTACGCCACCCACCAATTCGAAATCGACAGCAAATACGCCTTCCTTCCATTACAATATGCTCAAGAGATCTTCAATTACAACGGACTTGTATCTGCATTGGAAATAAAAATCAAAGGAGACGATATTGAATCTGCCAAAACAGCCATCCAAAAAGCTTTAGGTGAAAAGTATGTCGTACAAGACAAAATGGAGCAGCACCAAGATTTCTACAAAATGATGAAGATCGAAAAATGGATAACTTTCTTAATTCTATTTTTTATCCTCATGATCGCTGTTGTTAATATCATCGGTTCACTCACAATGCTGATCTTAGAGAAGAAAAATGATATACAGACCTTAAAACATTTAGGAGCGACTTCCTCCTTCATTCAACAAGTGTTTCTCTTAGAGGGATGGTTGATAAGCGCACTGGGAACGATCGCAGGACTTGCTATCGGTCTTATATTATGCCTGATACAAGAATATTTCGGCATTATAAAATTAGGGAACGGAAGCGATGACGGCACTTTTTTTATTCAAGCCTACCCAGTCTATGTGCAATGGACAGATATACTAATCATTCTGACCACAACCCTCATTGCCGGTCTCTTCATAGCATGGATTCCCACCCGCTACATCAAGAAAAAAGAAAAATGATTCCAACCTGACACCAACCGCTACGGACGAATATGACGCTCGCCCAACAACTTGTCAAATTCGCGCTGGCACTCTTTTAAATTCATTATCTCCTCCATAATAGACCTCATCTCCTCTTGGGTGACATCTTTAAGGAATTTCAGACTTTCTAATTTTTTATTGATCTCTCGCTGAATCCAAGAACTCTTCACATTACACACGGCGTACATCACACTACGCTCATACAAATCCTCATCATTTTGCGAAATTTGCTTTGTTTTGATGTGGCATTCAGTATTGTTTTTATCGAAGATACGGCTCAAAACATAAGGTTCTGACAACTCCTCCATCGCAACTTTCCCATATTCCAGATTCGGACTTTTTTCAAAAAAACTTTTCGGGTCGACTCCCGTCTGCTGATAACTTTGGACATAATCATCAATCATCGAACGGTAAAGCGGATTTTCTAATTCAATGCCATCATACTTTAAATCAGACTGGATGTATTCCGCCACGCTAACCGTCTCTTCCTCGTTCAACGCAATCGGAAGATTGCCATACCTCACAACGCAATAAATCAACTCCCTCTCAACCCTATCGTACGCATGAGAGACTCTCTTCTCCGACGTAGCATCTACAACTGGAGGAACTTCAACAGATTGCTTTTGGGAAATCGCATCAGCCTTCGTCGGACCATTCGCTTCTAAGACCTTTAGCTTATTGATTTCATTGATTCTTGCGCAAAGCACCTTCTCCTCCATTTGAAGCATGGAACTCGCCAGCTTCGTATAGATGGAGCGTTTCACCGCATCAGGAATTACCTCAATCGTACTTGCGACATCCTCTATCAATTGAGCCATTTTCACAGGGTCTCTGTTCGCCTCTTTCAGATAATAATTTATCTTAAATGATATATAATCCTGCTCATTCTCTTCCAAATACTTCAACACCTCAGAAGACTCATGGTTTTGGGCGAAAGAATCGGGGTCTTCAGACTCTGGTAAAACTACAATTTTCACACTTAACCCTTCTTCTAACAACAGTTTCCCGTTTTTCAATGCCGCATGCATTCCTGCCGAATCTCCATCGTACAAAAGAGTGACATACTTATCTTCAGAACGTTCAGGCTCTGCCGCCGGCAAAATCCGCCTTAACTGCTGAATCTGCTGTTTAGTCAATGCAGTACCACATGGGGCAACAATATTCTCCACACCTGCCTGTACCATCGAAACCACATCTGCGTAACCCTCAACAATGTAGCATTTCTTCTTCTTTGTAATCGAACTCTTTGCGAAATAGAGACCATAAAGCACATTACTTTTATGGTAAATATCAGACTCCGGAGAATTCTGATATTTTGCGACCTCATCCTTTTTTATGGCTCGACCTCCGAAAGCTATCACACGACCTGAGATAGAATGGATCGGGAAGATTGCCCTACCCCTAAAGCGATCCACCTGATAATTATCCTTCACAATCGTCAAGCCAGACTTCTCCAACAGGTCTAAACGGTATCCCGCAACCAACGCAGCCTTCGTATAGTAATCGCGTTTGTCGATTGCATACCCCAACTGGAATTTTTTGATGGTATCTTCTCTAAAGCCTCTATGGTTAAAATAGGACATTCCGACCGCACGCCCCTCTTCGGTTTGCAGGTTGCCTACAAAATGACGATTCACCCACTCCGACAAGGACATCAAAGACTCCCGTTCGTTCTGTTGTTCTTTTTGTTCCTTGGTCAGTTCCCGCTCCTTGACTTCAATATTGAATTTTTTGGCTAAAAATTTCAATGCCTCATAGTAGGTGAGGTTTTCCACCCCCATGATAAAATTGACTGCATTTCCACCCTTTCCGCAACCAAAACATTTGTAGATGTTTTTAGCAGGTGACACACTGAAAGAGGGCGTTTTTTCATCATGGAACGGGCAATTACCCCAATAATTCGCTCCGCGACGATGCAAAGAGACATAGTCTGAAACGACACTGACAATATCTGCCGCGTCAAATATCCTATCTATGGTCTGCTGGTCTATCATCATTGAACAAATTAGCGAAAAACTGGCGCAAATTTACAAAAAAGGTCGGACTTTCAACCGCCCGACCTTTTACTATTGTGGAAGTTTTTATCAATTTGCTGACTCTGAACCTTCTGGGGTTTCAGTCGGCTCGTTGGTCGAAGAAGATATCACATCGCGGAGTTCTTGCAACTGATCTAATTTTTTAGATGCTTCATCCAAATCATCACCTAGCTGAAACTTTTCTGCAGCTACACCTACCCAAAAACTAGTTTCGTAAACTTTGTCATCCTTTTTAGCATACAACTTTGTCGCAGAAGAAGCTGCTAGAATAATTTTTTCGGCATCACTTTTATCTGGATCATTGTAAGACTTATAAAAATTTCTTCCTTCACTTACGGCATCCATGTTGTAAAGCCCCTTCACGACATCCGCCTTACTTTCTCCTCCTTCTTCGTCATCACAAGAAGTGAAACCCAATCCTAATCCTAAAACTGCAAGTACCAAAAACTTCACAAACTTCAAATGTTTCATATTCGTAATTTTTAAATTAATATTATCATTGTTTATGTCATCATAATCCGACGGCTGCCAAAACAGCGACACTCACACGCACATTTTTTTTCGATTTCAACGGAAGAATCGACGCTTCAATCGTTGCCCCTGTCGTCAACACATCATCAACAACCAGCAAGTGAAGACCCTCTAAACTTCGTACATCAGAGAGAGAAAAAATCCCCTCCACATTCTCCCACCTTTCAAAAGAGTCTTTCTTTGTCTGTGTTACATTCTCCACATCCCGTCGCAATACATCAGTCCACACCTCTTTTCGCAGAGACTCCGCTATTCCTTTGGCAATCCATTCGCTCTGATTATAGCCTCTTGATCTCAATCGGTTGGGGTGTAGAGGAACGGGCAACACCGCATCCACACTCGCAAAATTCGTCTGCCTCAATTTTGAGCCCAACATCCTCCCCATACGCCTGCCAATCTCTTTATTCCCATGATATTTCAAATCGTGAAGAATACGCTGAGCGACCGACTCCTTCTCATATTGCAATAGGGCGGTAACACCTTCCAATTCAATTCTCCCATGGAATCTCTCCTCCATGAAGCCTCCTCCTTTCATCTGTTGATATGGAAGAAGAGGCAATTCCATCATGCAAGTAAGACACAAATCTTTCTCTTCTCTATTTAAAGACTCTCCGCACCCGATACACAAACGAGGATAAAACAACTGTAAAAAATCCAGCCAACCTCTTTTTGCTACTTCACGAAAGCATGACGCATAGCGCAACTGCTCTTTTGCGGGAAATCTTCTCATAGTTTAACACATTTTTCGCAAAAATAATTCAAATTCTTTAAAAACAAAGTTTTTCCACGCATTTTCTAAAACTTTTGAGAAACATAAAAAAGAATATAGATAAAAAACGGTTTAAACTTGGCATTTTAAAATTATAATGATTACTTTTGTACACTGCAATATTTTAAGGTGAGTTCTATAAATTCACCATTTTAAATTAAAAAGTATAAATCGTGGGTTTATAGAATCCACTTTAACAAAATTATTGAAACAAATGAACTGCAATATCAAAAAAATATCATCAGCACTATTATTGTCGGTGTGGATAGGAGGAACGTTGATGGCACAAAGTCCTAAAGCGCAAAATACTCCTCAAACAGCCAATAATACGACTTCAACAGTGCAGCCGGTGGATTCTCTGAAAATGCTTTTGGAAGAATCTGAAATGCTCGAAGATACTGTGATGTACTTTTTGAAAGAGTTTGTCGTCGTGGCTAATATCCGAGACAGTAAATCGCTGCAAGAACAGTCGGTTACATTCTCCCTCATCAATGAGGAGCAGATCAAGAGGATGGGGCTTAGTACAACCAGAGAGATTAATGGACTAACTCCCAACCTCTACATGACTGATAATGGTTCGAGCATGGACCCTATCATATCAATGCGTGGATTCAGTTCATCCAACAACGACCCTATTGTTGCGATGAACGCAGATAATGTGCCAATACTTAGCCGAGATGCCTATTCTGTAAATATGTTCGATGTGGAGAGAATCGAAGTATTGAGAGGACCTCAAGGAACTGCATCTGGTAGGAACGCCATGATGGGTGTGATGAATGTCTACACGCTATCTCCTTTGAAATACACCGGGACACACGTCTCTGCCGACTACTCTACTGCTAATAATGTCCTGCTAACAGCAGCAACCTATCAGAAGCCGACGGAGAAATTCGGCTTTTCAGTGGCGGCAAATTTCAAGCATTCTGACGGCTTCTTCACCAACAGCCTTACAGACGAAAAAGTGGATAAGCACAATGGTGTGGCGCTCAGACTTCGTGCGGTGGGGAAACCAAAGGAGAAGTTCACCATCGACAATGTGCTTTCGACAGGCTACATTTCGGAGGGAATCTACCCTTACGCCATCACCAACAGAGACGACGAGACTTTGGACATCGAATTTAACGAAAAAAACCAATACAAACGATTTCTCCTCTCTGATGGTCTTGTCATTCAATATATCTACGACAAAATCATTTTCAACTCCATCACCGGTTACCAATTCCTCTATGACCAAACCAATCATGATGCGGATTATACAGGAAATAAATTCTTACTGATGGAGGGTGAGAAGAATGAGCATGCGCTCTCCCACGAATTTGCTTTCCGTTCAACCGCAAGGGAAACCAGAAAATACAACTGGAAGGCCGGACTGTTTTTCTACTTCAAACATTCTACGATAGATCACCCGATTTCATACTTTGAAAAGGGTATCAACGAGATTTTCTGCAATAGTCTGAACGAGAAAATCCAAGAGAAAAATCCTTTAGGGAAAATCAACATTGAAGGAGACCAGCTGAAAATCAGCAACCATTTTGAAACACCGACGGTCGGTATCGCCGCATACCATCAATCTGAATTTACCATCAACAAATGGGATTTGACTGCGGGAGTCCGCTTCAACTACGAACACGTCTCTATCGACTATTTAAGTCAGAACCTCATCAACTATGCCGGAGAGGGTATCAAAGATACTGAGAAGAAGGAGTTGAAAACCCATTTTTATGGTACAAAGGAATTGTCCGAATTTGTGGTACTGCCTAAATTCGCCGCTCAATATAACATCAATAAGTTCAACAACCTCTACCTAAACATTGCGAGAGGACAAAAAGCCGGAGGGTATAACGTGCTACTATTCTCTGACATCATCCAGACGCAAATGATCAACAAAATCAATAGAGAATTGAACCTCACAGGCGACAGGTCAGAACTCATCAAACACGACTACACCGAAGAGATTCTCTACTCTCCTGAAAGATGCTGGAACTTTGAAGTCGGAGGACACTTCCTTGCTACCGAGAAAAACATGAGCGTCAATTTCGCATTGTTCTACATTCTTGGGCAAAACCAACAAATCCACACCTTCCCAACTGGAAGTAACATGGGTAGCATGATTGTGAATGCAGACAGGACAAGAAGTGTCGGAGGTGAATTATCAGTCAACTACACCCACGTCAACCCTGAGACGCAAAACGTTTTCAACATCGTCGGTTCGTATGGTTATGCTCATGCCAAATTCTTGGATTTTGAGCACAATGGTGTTGACCTCTCCAACAAAAGATTACCTTTTGCCCCATCCAACACAATCGGACTGAATGCTTGCTACACCTTCCTGATCGATGAGCCTTGGGTGAAGACAATCGCCATGAACATCTCCATGAATGGAAACGGAAAAATATATTGGGACACAGAGAACCGCTACAGCCAGCAGTTCTACACCACCTTCGACGCAGGTGTCACCTACAACTGGAAAGAGTTGTATGTGAGGTTATGGATGCGCAACCTTGCCAACAAAACCTACGACACATACCAACTCTCCAACCTCGGCAACCAGATTTGCCAAAAGGGGAAACCTCGCCAAATCGGAATATCCATCAACTATAAATTCAACCAAAAAGAGAAGAAAAAAGAAGAGGAATAACAAACAAACGTTGTACCTTTGCAATCAATAATAAAATGAATTTATAGAACCGACCTAAAAAACGTAGACATGACAATAAACGAAAAACAAGAGGAGATCATTTCGGAGTTTGAATTTTTAGAAGACTGGCTGGACAAATACCAGCAGATCATTGACAAAGGGTTGGAGAATCCGGGCATTGATGAAAAATATAAATCCCCAGAGTATCTCATAGAAGGATGTCAGAGTAAAGTCTGGGTATTCGCAGAATACAAAGATGGAAAGGTGTACTACCAAGGAGAGAGTAACACCGACATCGCAGGAGGCATCGTCAGCATGCTGGTGGAGATTCTCTCAGGACAAACTCCAGACGACATTCTGAACACAGAACTCTATTTCATAGATAGAATCGGACTTCGAGAACATTTGTCACCTACCCGTTCTAATGGAATGTTGGCGATGATGAAACAAATGAAAATGTACGCTTCTGTCTTCAAAGCGCAAAATGAATAGGAGAGGAAAACATAACCTACAAATAATCCCGACCAACGATGAAGTTGTCGGGATTATTTTTTTCGGAATCATTTTTCAAGCGGAACATTTCTATCAATGAGAAGTGCCGCCGATTATATTTCTCGTTCTAATTTGAAGTAGCATCTTGATTGTCCGCCGCTTCAATCTCCTCTTTTTCCTTTTCAAAAATGGACTTAAATTGCTTCCAAACTTTTCGCAACAATAGTAAACCTAACACAAAAGAAACGATTGTCGCTATCAACTCGAACGTTCCCCCTTCTCTTCCTTTAATTTTATCAAGATCTTTTTGGGGATCTCGTGAAATTATGGTAGGATCCGACTTCAGATAATAGATGGGAAAAACAAAAGAAAAATCCTCGTTATCAGGACATTCATCAACTGACAAAGAAGTTTTGTACTCCTTTCCGTCGACTTCATAGTTACAAGTCACCGTATAACCAATTGGTTTATCCTTATATTTCATAACCGTATATGTTGTATCAATATAGGTCAGAACTTTCAAGTCGTCATCCAACATAGTCTGCAAATGCTCTTTTTGTTCTGAATCACCCCCACGATACCAATTAAATGCGATTGATGAAAAAAAGAAAAGACCAATACAAAAAAACAAATTCAAAATTGCATTGATTGAAGTGAATAATTTACCAATTATACCCATGATTTAAAATTTTTTAGAGGTTCGTTAAATCTTTTTTGCATTAGCAAGCGTCCGAACCTCATTTAGACACTCGCCAAAGCTTTTTTTTGCAAAATTAGTAATTTTAAATCAAAAAAAAAAAACGTTATTGATAATATCAAAAAGAAATCACACCATTCTTTTCTTTCAAATAAGAAATAAACGGGAGATATGAACGAGAATGGGACAATAATTCGACATTCCCCACCACTAAATTGAGGCAACATCATATTTTTCGAGCATTCTTCGAACCGTCGCAATTTGACTGCTTTTGCCAATTTTTCATTGGTAAATAAACAATACTCCTTGATGCCCAAATTTCTTTTACTTTGTCGTTTGGGTAGACCTTCACAACTACTAACAAAGCAAAATAAAACATACGCAATATCTTCGTAATAATAAGAATTTCAGTTAAAATCACCCGGTTTGGGAATAATATGTATAACAAACCTCTGATTTTTTTCATTTGCCACATAATATCGTTTCCCTTTTTTAAACTTACTCACACGTTCAGGTTTTATTCTGAATTTACTATTACAACCGCTACCTGAAACTAACACTTCACAAGGAAGACCTTTGAAGGTTATTCCTTTTTTCTTCCAAAAATTATTTAACGCCAAAGCCCTTTTGTAACTTAGCTCATCATTATAAGGGTATCTGTCTAAAGAACTCTGTCCTTCGATGATAACAAGATACTCTGCATTAGGCATAGTTTTTTTTACATCTCTCAAAAAGTATTCAATCGCACGTCCTGCAGATTCTAACTTACTCCTATCTGAATTTGATATATCATAAATATCAGAACTAGCCGGTTTAAAAGACACTGAAATACGTTTTAATGTATGACGCTTAAATTTAGAATCATACTCGAAATATCTTGTATCTATTTTCTTCACCGCCTCCTGTAACTCCTTTATTTTGTTTAACTCTTGCTCCGTTGCTTTTTTTTCATTTTCTAACCTGACAACCGCATTATGAGTCAAAGCGATTGTCATTATAAAAAGTAGCAACATCACAAAAAACAAGCTAGTCATCAAATCCGAATAGCTTGTCCAAAAAAAAGACTCTTTTTTTTCCGCCATATATCCTACCGAATAAATTGTGACACAACCGACATTATAGATAACATACAAGACAAGAAAAGAACACTACCCAGTGAAATTGCGCCCCATTTTACCCACTTAGGCATAAACGGAGTGATAGTTCCATTTGAGGCCTTAGCATTAACCATTTCCTTGATAGCATCAGCTAATTTTTCCAATTTTTGATTTTGTTCAGAAATTGATTTTCCCATTTTTGAGATACTATCTTTCACGTCTGCCATTTTATTCATATCTGCTACTAACTTAGACATATCAGAAGTTTTACTTTCCAAAACTTTCCGTTGTTCTTCTATTGTCTTCTCGTAAGTTTGCGTCTGTTCTGTCGTGTGGATAGCTAATTGCTTTATACTTCCTCCTAATTTATTCTGCAAATCAGACATGGCAATACTAAACTCACTATCCATTTCTCCCACTGCCATTGAAATTTTCCCTTTTACCATTTCCAAGCTAGCTCGCTCATCCTTAAAAAAATGCGCCATCTCTTCAATCATTCTAAATCGATTATCAGCATCATCTAATTTTTCAGAAAGAGAATCCACCTTTGTAAGATAACTATTTACTGTTTTAAGATATTCAGACAATGCTCCGATCTCTTCTCCACAATCTTTCAATTTGTCATATACTTCGATATTAGCGGTCGCAATTTGCCTTATTTTTAGATTGTTAATACTCTCTATAATTTGGTTGCTTGCCGATATAATGTCAACCTGTCCCTGTGATGTTTGATTTACAATACTTAAAGTTTTTTGCAAGTGCTTTGTATTCGAAGAGAACATTTCATTAAACCCTTGCAAATTTTCTGTAAATCGTCTAATCGTGTCCGACATACCATTTGACAAAGTTGGTAAAAGATTAGCCTGAATCCAGCTCAAAAACTCATGTTTTCCTTTTTCTTCTTCCTTTTTCGCATCTTTCAAAGACAAAGAAGCATAAGTCGTTAGCACAACTCCTACAATACTACAAAACATTGCAATGCCAACTCCTGAAAGCAATGCCAACACTCCATCTGCACCTGTATTATCCGACGATGTCAATAAAGATGTTAAAGACCCAGACAAAACGAGATACATAACTCCCACTAGGATACCTGCCATTGTTCCTACTAAACCACAATACAATGGTATTGGCACTAATGTATGCAACTCATTTTCTTCTACTTCACAATTTCTTTCAACAATATCTTTCATAATGTTGAAATCTGCAACCGTCTCTTTATTTTTATACAAGTATTTGTTTATTGAATTTAAAATCCCACTAAAAACATCTTCTTTTTCTATTTCATAATGATCGTTCTCGGACAACATTTTATATTTTGCCACAATGGAATCAATTTCTTCTTCTAACTTATTGAGTTCATAATCATTATCTTCCAGTTCAAACAACCCCTTCTTTTTTTCTATCAAACGATTGTACTTCTCTTCCAGTTCTATTGCTTTTGGAATAGAAGATGAAATAACAATCAAAGAATCATAATTGCAAAGCAACTCATTCTTTGAAAAAATAGTTTTGAATTCTACTAACCTATCTTTAAATTTGAAAAAGTATTTAATTTGAAAATAAAGTACCGTTACTATAACAGCAACTATCACAAAACTATGTACACTCATAACAAAAATTCAATTTTAGCTTTTTTTACAACTTTCCACTTACTATCACTAATTCGTTTAGCTTCTCCTTTTTCTACCATATTACATTTAGTTGCCGTAGAAGAAGAACCTGAATAATCAATTACATCATCAAATACTGCATTAAAATTATTCATTGCCCTAGATAAATCACCACAAAACTCAAATTTTGCCTCATCATCTGACACTATCTGCAATTTGTAAAAAGCATCGCTTTTATTGCAAATCTTCAACTCACCTTTATCAAACTGTTTAGCATAAAGAAAAGTTTCTTGCGGTTCAACTAATTTCTCTTTCGACACGCCCTCTTCCTTGGACTTTGATTGAGTAGTAACTTCATCAACACGTTCCTTATTATTCAAGGGACCAGAAACTTTTGATCTCTTATCATCAGTTCTTTTTTCAGATTGTTTTACTTTTTTATTCTGAGATTTATTTCCAGAACATTCGTCACAATCATTAGATATATTTTTTGAGTCAGGAGCTAAATTTGAACTTCTTTGTATATTAGAGCTACCTCCATTCCAATCTTTTTCCTTTTCTAACTTAGACTCCAAACTTTTAACACGACTTTTAAGCGTTATGATTTCTTGTTTAAGAGAATATAAACCATACACCACTAAAAGTATGATAATAAGACCAATAACACACATCATAATTTATCAACTATTTGAATTTAAACTATTTTGATTGCATATTTCATCTGCCAATGCATGCATAACTCCTGAAATTGCATAAAAAAACATAGTTTCTTCCACTTTATCTTCAGGAGCAACTTCTTTTAATTTGTAATCTAATCCTCGATTAACATAAGTCTCTAAGTCTTTATTGCAGATGTCTTTCGCCAAATTGATTGAATTATGCTCTATTCCAAAATATTCTTTAAAATTGAACTCACTATTTAGGCTGAAAAGAAATTCAAAAAACACTTTTACTTGTTCTACAGTTTTCTTGATATATTCATTTTTATTATCATCAATTAATTTATAATCTTCATCTATTATAAACGTGTTATTATCAGTACTTTTTAAAATAATTTTTAAGTTTTTCACCCCTAATGGAGTCTGTTCCTCAGGTTGCGACAAGCCACCCTTACAAGTTGCAATTTTAGGATTTTTTGCTATTTCAATTCCTAGTCCATCTGTGTGAAAAGGCCTATTATAAATTTTTGAAAATATATAACGCGTATAGCGCGACAATACGCCATTTTTACCCATATCTAATGTTAGAATAGTAACTATCTTTGAGCCATTTCCGCTAAATGTAAAATATCGAGGCATACTCAAATTTTTTGCTTTCATAATACTTGCAACATGATATATAATAGCAGTATAAAAAATAAGAATAACAATGTTTTGAGCATTTCCGACTCTCAAAATTTTATTAAAATCCACCTTGTCTGAAATTTCTTTATTTTTTACACTTTGATTTTCAACCAAAGAGAAAAGGAATGATGCAATATCAGCCGAAATATTTTTATTATCTAAAGATTCAAATATGTCTTTTAATTCAGAAAGGTTATTATCTTTTAATACCTCATAAATACCAGATTTAAATTGTCTTATTATTCCATTTTGCTTTGAATCTACACCTGTATAACCATCTCCAAACACTGAATTTGCAGCAAATCTAAAAGATGTAATACATTTTATTTCATTATTTTCTGCAATTACTACATCAGTAGTCTCCCCTCCGATATCAATAGTAACCATATTGGCTGCTGCGGCTATGTTTGCATTATAATATTTATATGGAGCAATAGACTCTGTCATAGGAATTACCTTTTTTATACTAGTTTTATCGTCATCGTAATCTGCATCAAAATATTTTTTATAAGCCTCTAACCAAACCATCTTAAAATCATTAAATCTAGCATTGGTCATGCTTATAGGGTAAAACCAAATAATTTTAGTATCTGCTAAATCTCCTCCATTCAACAAAACTTTGTTCCGAAGTAACAACATTAAAGACTCAATATAACATCTCACTTGGGATATATTGTTGATATTATTTGACCATTTCAAATTAGAGGTAACTTTGTTATACTTATATGGTATTCTCTTTTCATAAGTAAAAGGAATATTTGCATGAACCAAAGGGGAAATCGCACTTTTCCAATTTATACCATTAGCTTCTGACAATACAGTTCTGATAGGAAATTTAAATTCACCATCAACACTCCCAATGATCTCAGGTATAAAATCAGAATAGAACACCTCTTTACGCTCTCTTTCATATTTTGACAAAAAAGAAAGTTGTAAATCATTTTCAGTTATATCAAAAGATTTACTACTTCCTCCATTCACATTATATTCTATGTGCGTATTAGTAGTTCCAAAATCAATTGCAAAAGAATATTTATCGGATCCATTTTGGTTCTTAAATATAGGCAATATCAAACCATTTGAACCGGCACAGTTAACAACTATGTAATCTATGTTGGCTTTTTCTATTGCTATATTCTTACACTGAACCACCTCATTAACAGACTGATTTCTAACATATTCATTTTTAGCATTTATTAATCCAACTTCGTTATTGTAACACTTCAAACTATAATGAGGTTGATCATTAAATCTTGTCATCAAACCAATACGATAATAGGCCAATTCAGGCTGTGAAAATTTCACATTAGGAAACATTGCTAATGAAAAATCTCTCATAACGATATTCCCTCTATTATTTTCTCTGTCTACCTCACTATTAACAAAATAATTTTTTTCATAAATGACATTTTTTCCATTCTGAACAGGAATAGTAAGCCTTACAAACAAACCTCCTCCGCTTAAAGGCTCAATTGTCAACATATTATCATTCAGTAATTCATCTGTGGTAAAATAATCAAAAAAACTACTTTTCAATGGACATAAATAAGTTCTATCCTTAGTTGCTTCATTATGTTTATCTTGGGGTATAAAATCATAAAACTGACTTGAATTGAATTCATAATCTACTGCTATAATCGTATCCTCCAAAAAATCACTAATTGTTAGATATGGATATTTAGTTCCATCAAAAGGCAACACTCTTTCTTTTAAACTTTTTTGCTCATAGTATGGAGCTTTTTTGTCAGTACCCCAAGTACCTTGAGAATAATTCCAATTTGCATACAAAGTCCCCTCTTTAACCGGAAGGACAAGCGGCTTTAAATCATTTTTATTTGATTTAATAATAAAGTCTGAATTATTTATGCTACTTAAACTTTCCCTTTTCTTAAAAAAGAAGAAATCATTTAAGATAGAAACTTCATTAGCCCCATCATAAGATAATTTATCATAATTAGAAATATCAGCTTTATCAACCTCATCCTTTATTGTCGAGTCCAGTTGATTATAGGTGGCATCTAAATACTTAGAAACTTCAGGAAATCTACTTGAGAACAACGGATACTGCTCCCTCAATGCAAAAAAACAGCCTACAAAATCCTTATCTCTTTCATATAAAGGCACATATCCGCCATCAAAAGGCTTATCATTAGAAAAATGGAAATCATCAGAAAGATAACTCAAATCATTGGCTGAACTAAAAAACAATGTAGCAGGAGATGTTGCCCCAATTATATCTAATTTGCTTTTTCTATGTTCTCCCTTATAACGGAGCAAATAAAAACAGTCTGCATAATCGAAATTATACGATTTTGAATCTTGATTCAAAAAAGTATATAACGTATTAAAGACTGACTTATGGGCATCTTGCCCATTTTTTAAATTGGCGAGTTCTACGTTTTTATCCCATTTTAGAATATCAACTTTATCTTTAAATCTATCATAGTTAAAAAATATTTCTGCAACATCAAGTGCGTCCGAAACCATTTTATGATAAATTGTTTTTCCTTTTAAATTACCTGAATCCACAACAAATTTAAAAGCCGTTTTCACCAAATCAATTCGGGCGAAAGGAGACGGAATAGATGTGATCTCTTTTGCTGCGGTATGTCCATCAGGATCTTTTATTTGATTTATGACATCAGAACCATAATTAGCTGATTCGCTCCAATCAGTCAATGTGTTATCACCTTGTTCGTGTAATCTAAATATATATGACATAAGAATTTTTTTAAAGATTAATGAATATTCATTTTTTCTACAACTACCTTATCTGTAGCCGAAAAATATAAATCTAACAATTTCTGCTCTTGTGAATTCTCCCTTGCTTTTATATCTTTTGCCTTATCATTTAAAAATCCAGTTATGAGAGAATAACCTTTTGAACCAAAAAGACCATATTTTACAGTAATCCCTTCAACAGACTGAATTGGATCATCTCCTTCTAAAATAAATGGTTTAAACTTCCTGTCGTTTGAGGTTATTTCTTCCAACCATCTTCTAAAACTATAGTTACGCTCCTTTTCCTCTAGATTTTGTTTATTGAGAAAAAAGTTTTGTAAAGACTCAACAAAATCAAATCCAAAAAAAGATTCTTGATACCCATTATCCTTACCCCATGGCTGTTTGAGATACTCTTTCTCATTTAAACATTTCTCAACGAAATGTTTATAGAAAAGGTATAATTGAATTAACGGACGTTGGATTTTAGACTTTGTTTTACCACAAAGTTGACCAAAAGTTATTTCTGTCACATCTTGCTCTATACCATACTCTTTATGAACAGTAAAGTCAGGCTTGGATAATCCATCAAAGTCTAATATCGCAAGCGCCGCACACAATTCAACCCAATGAGCATTATTAGATTGAGTAGTTCCACCCTCAGAATTCTTATAATTTGTACGTTTTGCGTCTCCTATATAATACAAATAATCAATTGAATTATTCCCACTGATATTTTTATTGTAATATTCTAATGCTGCTTTTGCTTTTGATATAAATGTGGAAGAATCTATTGCACTATTATCATCTTGGACAACTCCAAAATAAGGCAGAACCGTACAAGCACCAATATTAGCATCATTTATTAAAGCGTGCATAGGCAATGCTTTATTAGATCTTAATGTTTTTAATAATAGCGGAAAGCCGCTTGCCCCTGTACCTCCAAAAATAGAACTAACTATAAATATTTTATCACCTTGTTTAAAATTATTTGCAAATTCAATAAATTCTTTAGAATCTGAAAATTGGTTCAACACGACACTGCCAATGTTAGGATTTCCCTTAAAACCAACTTTCATATCAGACCTCATGTTATCATTTGAAAATAGCACACTTAAAAATGCTCTATTAGCTTCAGACATACTATCAAAGCCCATATAATCTTTAAACTCGACATCTCTCGTATTTGACAAAGGCAACCTGAAATTAGGAACAATCTGCTTTATTTCAGTTTGAAAAAAACGATTTTCAACATTATCTGTAAAACTCAATTTATTTCTTATAGAAGCATACTTTTTCATTAATTCTGAGGCACGAGTCAAATCTGCAGCAGAATCATCGGGGTCTATTATTATAGGAACTATATTATGCTCACATTTCACCCCTGCAGCCAATAACATTGTTAAAGACCGTAAAACACGGGAACCTGTCCCTCCTATTGCGAATACGTATAAATTAGCCATTTTATTAATCTTTTAAAACGGAGTATATCTACAATTAACACTCCACCACTTAATTATAAACGAAAACAACACAAACTCTATAAATGACACCAACAGATTTGCCAAACCAAAGCCAACCCTATCCATTTCTGTAATTAGTTGCACTCCAGAAGTTTCATCTATCAACAAACAAGTCTGAATTGAATCCAAAGAAGGAACAAGACACCAACCTAAAAAGAAACAAATAAGACTGATAAAACCACCATAAGCTAACCAATGATACCAACGGCTATACTTTACAGGATTAAAAACATAATAGTAAAGTATTGTTAGGAACAACACTATTCCAAGCGTCCAAAATCCAATTTGTCCAAAAACAACTGTCCCTGTATAATCCTGAGCAGAACAATTATAGCCCCACAAACAGTCTGCCAAATTATTTCCAAAAAAACTTTGAAATAGGCAGTAAAATTGTCCGAAAAAATTATTCATTTCAATTATTAATATTAATGTTTAACTCCGTTAAATACTCTCCACTTCGATCAAATGCATTTCGCATTCCATCGACCAAATATTGCAATCCATATGTTCTAGACATAGTAGAACTACTTATGTCACACTCTTCTGTATATTTCTCTTGCAACCATTGTGGCGTCTCTTGTTTCTTCAGTTTAATTGACAACGTTCCTGTTGACACAAAATCCGTTGAAACTTTTATCGTATGTGTATAGCCTTCTATTTTACTTCTTTCTACTTTTTCAATTTGATATTTCCCAAATTTGAGGTCATAATTATCCAAATTTAGCAAGTACGCTTCCTCCACCAAAATATTTGAAAAATCAGCATTTATAGAAAAAGTCGCCTTTTTATCTCTTGCATTTTTTGCTAAATTTTTCACGGTATATTTAGGGTCTTCACGAGAGACTTTAAAATCTCCCGAATTCCTTTTTATCGCGTAATTTGTTTTCAAACCTCCTGTTGTCATAGTAAAAACATGATCTACACTCATCGAAAAACTTTCCTCTGGAACTGCGCTCCTTAATTCTGATATCAATTTACTATCGCCAAACACCCAAACGTAATAAGGTCTTTTTTCCTTAATTGCTTTTGGCTTATCTTCACAATTGTAGTAATAACCATCATAAAAAGATGTTAACTGATACATCAACACACCTGCATTAGAACAACGTTTCAAATATTTAGACATAGAATACTCTATTTCTGTCTTTTGCATGTTTAGATAATCTTCTGCACTTTTTCCTTTACCCGGAGAAAAAATACAATCAGAAATAAATATTGAAATATCATTATCTCTAGTTTTGCTCAATATCATATCAATCATTGAGGCAATATCTGAAGATCCACCATTAAAAGCATTGGGTTCTATATTCTTTATAAACTCTTTCAACCTTAAATTTTGAGGTTCGATTTTGCTATTTATATAATTCAACTCCAATTCATTACTGTTAAAATCCAAATCTACCTTCATCAAGTAATCATATATAAAGGATTCAAAATCGGTCACACCTTTGACATACCCCTTCATGCTGCCTGAATTTTCAACATACACATTTATAGGAGAAACAACAATAGAAGAAGAAACTACATCTGATTCAACTTTATTGCTTTCAAAATCTGTATTTTTTTCAGGCTTCTTCTGTGGTCCACTACACCCACAAATAAAAAAGAGAAAAAAAAGAACTACGAATTTTAAATTCAACTGACTAAAATTTATCATATACAAAAGTTTTAAATTCAATTTTCTCCAGCCAGTATCCACAAAAAAAAACGTGGAGCCAAGCCTATTGCTCGTTCCACGATAGAAAGGTCTTCGCATTACCCGATTAGTCGAAACGAACAACGCTGAAGCCCCACGCCGATGATATTAATACACGAACCTAAAGCAAGTCTTATCGCCTTAAGTTCTCATTAAAATCAACCGAAATGGGCGTCACCGTTGTTTTGTTCCTAACTAATCGAATGAATTTGCGAAGTTCTTCTATCGTTAGAACCAAAACGTACAGTTACGCCTTATAACAAAAACATCTGGCAGTTCACACCTCTCTAGGCTTACGTGACACCAGACGCACAAAATTAACTTTTATTTAAACAAAAACAAAAAATTTCATTTAGTTTTACAAACAAAAAATTCATTCACAAATTAAACCCCAAACAACATCATAAGACAACCACCAAGCCACGTTCTTTCAAATAAGAAATAAACGGGAGGTATGAACGAGAATGGGACAATAATTCGACATTCCCCACCACTATCATCTGCTCGCGAGAACGGGAGACCGCGACATTTAATTTACGATCAACCACAACTCCGTTTTCCTCAAAAACATTCCCTGACAAAAATCCCAACTGATACTCTTTCTTCACTGTTGTGCCATACAAGATGACATCTCGTTGACTTCCTTGAAACCTCTCCACCGTATCAATGCTAATATCTAACAATTGAGGCACATCATATTTTTCGAGCATTCTTCGAACCGTTGCAATCTGACTGCGATAGGGGACAATCACACCAACCGACTGCTGAGCATCAAACACCTTCCCCTGTAATTGAAACAATTTCCATGTTTTATAGACAATCTCTGCAATGGCTTTCGCCTCGGGTAGGTTCACGGTATCGGAACTATCATCATAAACACTCTTCACATCCAGCCAAAACAATCTTTTCGTCAACAGCATTCCCTCCAATCCTCCATCTTTCGACTCATCGACCTTATAAAAGAACTCCTTTCCCTGATGCTGAAGAGGCACACTCTCCAACATTCCGTCATAATAACTTTTATTCACAAACTCCGAAACAACCGGGTGCATTCTGCCTTGGCGATTCAGCAGGTAAACGAAATCTCGACATTCTCCCTGACTCCTCAATATCCTCTCAAAGAAAGATTGACGACAATCCAATAGCCCCACCTCCCTCAATATCGGTTGCTGCACAACTGACATTTCAGCAGGTTGCTGCACAACTGCAGGCAACTGTTTTTGGTCTCCGATAAAAACAAATTTATCAATTGCCCGACCATCACAAGCGGTCAGCAGTCCCATCAAATGAGGTTCCAAAATCTGAGAAGCTTCGTCTACTATCGCCAAATCAAAATGTTTCAGACTAAAAAGATTCTTTGTGGCAGAAACCGCCGCAGTCGTACCAACATAGACCCGATTCTTTTGCAAATAATCCCTCAACTGGTCGACCTTCAAAATCCCTTTCGTCCTATTTTTCAACAAATATGATTTATCAAAACCTTCTGTACATGAATGTTCATGTCCGATCCTGATAAAATCAATCCCTTCCTCCACCAATTTAGAACAAATCTCCTCCACCGCACGATTCGTATAAGAGACCAACAAAACAGAAGCAGAAGAATCCAACAAAGTCTCCTTCAATATATTCACCAATGCAAAAGAGGTTTTTCCCGTTCCGGGAGGCCCGATAACAACAAAATAGTCCAACGCCTGTTTGGCTTTTAACACTAACTCATTGAAACCTCCATAATCACCCGTCAATACAAGAGAACGATCCAAACGAGGTTTTCTCAAATTTAGAATCAGTTCCTTTCTTGCTCTATTATCCATATCAAGGAAAGAGAAAATATCCTTAAAATAAGAGACAAATGAAGAATCGATAAAATCATGTTCCAATGCCCAACGGATACTATTCCCAGACTTGAACAAACTGCCATTTCTTTGCATCGAACGCAACTTCACCGTAATGGTACTCTCACGAAACTCCTTTATCGTCGCACGCAAAACAATATCGCCACAAACATTTTGTCCTCCTTTCACATAACTTCCATCCACAGACACAACATAGGAGTAACAAACGACGACATCACCCTTCCTAAAATTAGGTGTACTCTCCAACTCTGCTTTATCAATCAAGAAAGTCAGTTCCTCCACCCCGTCTTTCTCATCATCCTTTACGCAATCAACAAGGCGCAAGCCGGCATAGACCATGCCCTCCTGCCGTTTCTCCTCCATGGACAAATTCCACGACTCTGCAAAAGAGGCTTTCGCCAAATGGTATTCCTTTTCAACAAAAGAGAAAAAACGATAAAAATAGGCACGCTCCAACGGAGAAGAAGATTGTACGACAGAAAGCACCTTTTCAATCTGGGGCTTTTGGTAGTTCGTCCATAAGCGCCCCTCCCTGCCATTCTCATTCAGTTCATCAACCTGCAAAGTATCAAGCAAAGAAATCGCCTCATCTTTCAATCTAACTTCTAAATGAGCGATCCTATTCCTCAAATGTATCGCTTCAAAAAGCAGTTTAGGGGCTGGAGTCTCTCTTATCAATCCATTTTCTTGCGAAACATCCATCCCCTCCGTAGGATATTTAGAATACAAAAGCATACAATTCACACTATCATGCGGAATCCCCAGCCCATAACGCAACCAAGCCAAATAGAAAAGCATCTGGACATAGTGCTTTTCCTGATGCCCACCATACGGGTAACCCCATTTACCCGACTTTTGTTCTATCAGCACACGCTTATCGTCCGATAAAAGGTCAACACGTCCTTGCACACCCAACACATCACAAAAAAAGGAAGGCTCAAGTAACACACGTTCTGCATCGAACACCTCCTCCTTCTGACGCTTCACATAATTTCGCAAATTTTGTTGTTGCCGACGAGCCTCCTGATGGAAAGCCGCCCCATCAAAATCCGCACAGGTGGCGATATTCAGAGGATTCTCCTGAAAAAAGCGCATGACACTCTCTCCGTAACTATTTTGTCCTGACTCAAAAAGTTCCTCATCCAAAAATTGCCCTGCTATATTACCCAACAATATCGCCTGCGTCTGCTGACGAGGCATCAACCGTTTTATCAGATAACTTAAAGGAGTTCTTCCATAATCCTCAAAACACTCTGCGATTGTAGATATATCCACCAAAAAATCGGGTTCATAAACAATGAAATCCGGATAGTAAACATTCTCCTTCACTTTAGGTCGGATAAGGTTCAACTGAGAATTTTCTGTCAATATTTTCCCTACGACCGACAAATCACCCATCTCATTTTGATACCCGTAACAGATCTTCACCTCCTCACTCCATTCTCCACAAGTATTAGCATAAATGAAACACTCGTCCCATCGGTTCACCACCACGCGCATCACGTCGGCAACCGGCATATTTTCAGGACGAGAAAAATCGTCTGCACAAGAGGGCAGCAAGGTCTGTAACTCTTTAGGCACAGCCACTTGATATGCACAGCTCGTAAATTCCGAAAAAAGGCGAACATCCGCCATCAATGAAGCGGACAATTCCAATTCTGAAAAAGAAGATAACGAAGCCAACCGACCACGAAGGCGATTCATTCCATGATACAATCTTTTCGCCATCTTATGTTTTTTCACCAAAAAATCCATTTTTGCGAATGGCCCGGAAAATGAGAAGCCCACATTTTCCGTTCTTTCATCCAAAACCAGAAAAAAGAGCCTTCTCAATGTCATGTAAGAAGTTGACGCACCCACCACACCCCTTTTCTCACAAAGGAGTTGTAAATCACGAAAAACCGTCTCAAAAGTAATCTTATACCTACCCATAGAAAAAAAACTTAAAATTATGCAACAAAATCAGGAGTTGCAAATTTACAAAAAGAGTGTTTCTTTATCAAAAATAAATTACCTTTGCAACCAAACTTTAGACAAGAGAACGTTCAATACGTTTTCATCAACGACTGAGAGAAAAAAAAATGAAAAGAAAAGTATTTGGTGCGCTACTATTGATGGAAGCACTCTTTCTTTTACTTTCTACACTTGTAGCCTTATGTTACAGGGAGGGGGATTTATTGCCTCTTGCGCTGACGACTACTGTTTGCACGCTGTTCGGTCTGGCACTCTATTTCCCTCAATGGGAAAAAAAAGGAAACCTAAAAAGGAAGGACTGCTACATCATCATATCAGGTGCTTGGGTGTTTTTCTCACTCTTCGGCATGCTTCCATTCCTTTTATACGGCACAACAGACTCTGTTACGGATGCCTTTTTTGAAACCATGTCGGGTTTCACGACAACGGGAGCCTCCATCCTTAACAACCTTGATAGCCAACCACACGGCATTCTGTTCTGGAGATCTATTTTACAATGGATGGGAGGGTTAGGAATCGTCATCTTCTCCATCGCCTTGTTGCCATCTTTCAGTAAAAACGACAAGCAACTCTTTTCTACAGAGGCGTGTAGCGTCAGCACCAGCAAACTCAAACCGAAGACACAAGAGACTGCAAGGGGTATTTTTATCATATACATCGCCTTGACCATTCTATGTGGAATTTTTTATTATGCCGGTCCTATGAACCTTTTCGACTCGATATGCCACGCCATGACAACCATCGGGACAGGAGGGTTCAGCACTCACCAAGCAAGTATCGCCTACTTCAATTCCCCTTACATTGAATATGTATGTTCCATTTTTTGCATTATGGCGGGAGTCAACTTCGCATTATACTATTTTGCGAGCGTCGGCAACTGGCAACCGCTTAAAACCAATGAAGAGCTCAGGTGGTACACCTGTGGGTTAATAATACTCGTGCTATTTTTCTTTTTGCTATTCATCTTCAACCCTAATAATTGCGTTTCGATTCAAATGCCTCAAACAATTGAGGAGAAGTTTAGAACCGCTCTTTTCCATGTGGCGAACATCTGCACATCCTGCGGTTTCCAAAGCACATTTTGTGACTACGATGGTTGGGGTTCTTCATTTTGGATGCCTACCCTATCTTTGATGATCATCGGCGCGTGCGCAGGTTCTTCCAGTGGAGGATTGAAAATCGTCCGTTTTATCGTTTGCATGAAAAATATGCGCAACGAATTTTTACTGCACCAACACCCTAACGCGGTATTCCCTGTGAAAATCTCCAAACATGTGGTAGACCCCGTCATGGTAAAAAGAACACTGGCTTTTATTTTCATTTACCTATTACTCATCGTCGTTGGAACATTAGCCTTATCAATAACAGGGCTATCATTCGACACCTCTTTCGGTTCTTGTCTATCGGCTTTGGGAAATACTGGTCCGGGCTTTGGACAGACAGGACCTATCACAAATTATGCGTCAATATCTGACGCGGCCAAATGGATATTGTCCGCACTCATGCTTATCGGACGATTGGAAGTGTACGCAATCCTATTGATGCTCACTCCAAGTTTTTGGAAAGACTAACATAACAATAATAATACAATGGGCAAAAGTTTAAGAAAATGGTTTGTACCAAAAGGGAAGACTCCTACAGAGTTTGAACTTAAAATGATGACATACGAAAAAAACGGGTATCCTGTACCTCCGAGAAAACTCATCAAAACTCCTGAACAGATTGAGGGAATACGCCGAAGTGGCATCGTCAACACTGGTGTACTCGATTTGATAGAAAAAGAGATTCGAGCAGGAATGAGTACGGAAGAGATCGACAAATTGGTTTACGAATACACGGTTTCTCATGGAGCGATACCAGCTCCTCTCAACTACGAAAAGTTTCCCAAAAGCGTATGCACTTCTATCAACGAGGTCGTATGCCACGGAATCCCCAACCCACTCACAATCCTAAAAGAGGGAGACATCATCAACGTAGATGTATCGACAATCCTCGACGGATACTACTCCGACGCATCCAGAATGTTCTGCATAGGAGAAATTTCTCCTGAGAAGAAACGGCTGGTAGAAGTCACTAAAGAGTGCCTACAAATCGGGATGGAAGCAGCCAAACCCTACACTCAAGTAGGAAACATCGGTTTTGCCATTGAGCAACATGCTAAAAAGAATGGTTACACAGTCGTCCGAGAACTTACCGGACACGGAGTCGGATTAGCGTTTCACGAAGAGCCTCAAGTCCTCCACTTCGGGAAAGCCAACACAGGTATGCTTTTAGTACCAGGAATGGTCTTCACCATCGAACCTATGATCAACATGGGGAAGGCTGCAGTAGACTTTAACGAGAGGGACGGTTGGACAGTAACTACACGAGACAAAAAACCATCTGCTCAGTGGGAACACACCTTCCTTATGACAGAAACCGGTTTAGAAATCCTCACCTATTAAAAAAGCTTCAAAATCATTTCAGTCTAACATCGAAATTCCCAAAAGAATCGTCATGAAATGTTATAACTGTGGCAACGAACTCTCCCCGAACGTCCAATACTGCCTTAGCTGTGGCAAAAAAGTAGGAGACAAAGGGGAAAGCGGAGGACAAGAATTCATCGGAGAACCAGAGGAGCGGAAAAAAAATGTCCGTTCCTCCCAACCTCCTCAACCCAACAGAGTTCTAAGAATCATCTCCGGATTGTTCACTATTATCATACTTATAATAGTTGCAATCTGCATTTTTTAGCTCATTTACTTCTTAATTCACACTAAATCGACAAAAAAATTTCTTTTTTCACAAAAAAATCTTTCTATCTACAACACTTTTTACTAACTTTAACCTGCGATAAACATAAAAAATTATTTACCTCTAAATTTGAATACAATGAATATGACAAAAAAAATCCTTTTGGGAATAGTTACATTACTATTATCACTCTCATTCACATCCTGCGTACTAACACCAGCAGATTATTGCGAAAAGGTGCTTGATCTTTGCGGAGAACTGAAGACATGTACGACGGATTTCGCCAAAATAATTGGCTCAAAAGACATTGATAAAATACAAAAAACGTACGATTCTAATCTAAAGAAAATCAATGAAACATTAGCCGAACTTCAGGAAATGGGAGACTGCAAAGGCAACAAAGATCTCGTAGAAGCTGGCATAAAATATGCCGAATTTTACAAAAAAGTATATGAAGAGGACTACTCTCTATACATTGAAATCCTAAAAAAAGACCATAAGACTGAGTACGATGGAGGGATTGTAGCCGCCACCATGGGAGAGATTGAAAAAGAATCTTTGAAAGCAGAACAGAACTTGCTCAAAAATTTCTCCAAGTTCGTAGAAGAGTTCGGCCTCATACCAACATCTAATTAAACCTTTATTTTCACCCTTTTAGAAGCTAACATCATGAACACGAAAGATAACCTTGTTGAGGTTTACTGCCTCAACAACAAAAAGAAAAAACTTTATGCAGCAGGCACAAGCCTCTTGCAGGTGTATAACGACATGAAACCTGAGATGAAACATAAGGCCATTGTCGCAAAAGTGAATAACGTCACCAAAGATTTAGGTTTTAAGATATACAAACCGAAAACCGTAGAATTTTTGAGCAATGATGTGCCTTCCGGAATGCGTGCCTATGTTCGCTCTCTCTCTTTCATTTTTTGTAATGCTGTACACAAGCTCTTACCTAATGTGACCGTAAGATTAGAACATCCTATCGCAAAAGGATATTTCTGCAAACTGATCGGATACAATCAGGAGATTACGCAACAACTCATTGACGACATCAAAAAAGAGATGAAAGAGATCATTGATGCGGACTATCCTTTCAACATGGAAAATACCACAACGGAAGAGGCTATTGAAATGTTCCGAGCAGAAGGAGCGAATGACACAGCAGACCTACTGCAGACAGTCGGTTCGTTTTACACCAAATATTATGAAATGAATGGTCGACACAACTGGTTCTTAGGTTGTGTTGCACCTTCAACTGGATTCATTCAACTTTTTGATTTGAAATTATACCATTCTGGCATCTACCTTCAAGTGCCAGACAGAAAAGACCCTGTCAAATTAGAGTCTTTCGAGCCACAAGACAAACTGATAGAAGCCTTCAAGGAACATACAGAATGGAACCAGATCATGCAATTAGGCAACGTGAGCCAAATCAACAAAGTGGCGCAAAACAAAGAATCCATTTCTGGTGTCATCAAATTAGCAGAGGCATTACAAGAGAAAAAAATCGCCAACATCGCTGATGAAATCGCAAGGAAGGATAGCGTAAAAATCGTTCTGGTTTCTGGTCCATCGTCATCAGGCAAAACGACCTTCAGCAAGCGACTTAGCGTGCAACTTGGGGTAAATGGACTATCACCGGTTGTCCTTTCGATGGACGACTACTTCCACCCTCGCACCCTCACACCAAGAGATGCTAATGGGGAATACGATTTCGAGTCAATCTACTCGGTTGACCTCGACCTTTTCAACGAACAGATGAATAAACTGCTAAATGGAGAGGAGGTCTCGTTACCTTACTATAACTTTGAGAAGGGAGTCCGCGAGTACCATGGGAACAACTATAGTTTAGGAGAGAATGGAATCCTCGTCATAGAGGGAATCCACGCCTTGAATCCTATGCTGACAGAAAAAATACCAGAAGAGAGCATATACAGAGTATATATTTCCGCCCTCACCACAGTCTCATTTGACAACCACAACTGGATACCGACAAGAGACAATCGTCTTTTGCGCCGCATCATTCGAGACTATAACTATCGAGGATACTCGGCAGTTGCAACAATCAGCAGATGGGGAAAAGTTATGGAGGGAGAAGAAAAATGGATTTTTCCATATCAGGAAAATGCAGATGTGGTATTCAATTCTGCCATGCTTTTTGAAATTTGTGTCCTGAAAAAATTCGCAGAACCTATCCTTTCAGAAGTCCCTGAAAATGTTCCGGAATACCAAGAAGTGCATCGACTTCTCTCCTTCTTAGACTACTTCGCAATGGTGCCAGAAGTTGAGCTCCCACTCAACTCTCTACTAAGAGAGTTCTTAGGAGGAAGCACGTTTAAGTATTAAAAAAGAACTGATAAAAATAAGAAGCTGACCCTCAAAAACAAGGTCAGCTTCTCTCTTTCTATCTCGCTCGTCACAAAAGGAAGTCACCTCCTCCTATTGAACATCTTATTCACCCGCTCCAAACCTGCAATCAAAACATCAACCTCTTCCTTCGTATTATATATAGCAAAAGAAGCCCTGACCGTACCTTCTATCCCAAAAGCGTCCATCACTGGCTCTGCACAATGGTGGCCAGTACGAACCGCCACACCCAATTTATCCAAAATCGAACCAGTGTCATACGGATGTATATTTCCCAAAAGGAAAGAGATCAAACCACTTTTTTCAGGAGACTCTCCTACAAAACGGAGTCCGTCAACCTCCCTCATACGTAGCGTAGCATAAGAGAGCAGCTCCTTTTCATGAGCAGCAATATTCTCCATGCCTATCTCCGACACATAATCAAGAGCCGCGGCCAACGCAGTAGAACCAATATAATCCGGAGTTCCTGCTTCAAATTTAAAAGGCAACTCATTGTAAGTGGTTTTTTCGAACGTCACTTTTTTAATCATCTCACCGCCACCCTGATAAGGAGGTAGCTTTTCAAGCCATTTTTCCTTTCCGTATAAAACCCCTATCCCCGTAGGTCCATAAATCTTATGTCCGGAAAAAGCAAGAAAATCCACATCCAAATCCTGCACATCTATCTTACAATGAGGCACAGACTGTGCACCATCCACCAAAACAGGCACTCCGTGAGAATGGGCTATTTCTACCAAATGCCTTATCGGGTTAACTGTCCCCAATGCATTTGAAACATGAGTGATGGCAACCATTTTTGTCTTCTCAGAAAACAATTTACGATACTCATCGACCAATAATACCCCTTTTTCATCAAATGGGACAACCCGCAATTTGATTCCTCGAATCTCCCTTATCAACTGCCACGGAACAATATTAGAATGATGCTCCATCTGAGAGACAATGATTTCATCACCCTCCTCACAAAGTTCCAACCCAAACGAATGAGCAACAAGATTTATCGCCTCCGTTGTTCCTCTCGTAAAGATCACTTCATGAGGATGTTCCGCATTGATAAATCGCTGAACCACTTTACGAGCACTCTCATGAGCCTCAGTTGCCTGCTGACTCAAAAAATGAACCCCTCTATGGATATTCGCATTACAATCATAGTATCCCTTCTCTATCATTTCAACAACACAAGAAGGTTTTTGTGTTGTCGCCGCATTATCCAAATAGACCAACGGGCGGCCATATATCTCTTTTTTCAAGATTGGGAAATCCTCCCTAATTCTTTGAATGTCGATTGACATACCTCTTTTATTAAATTAAAAATTCTTCAATGCAATATCAAATAACGATGCGTCCATCCTGCATGCGCAACACCCTATCAGAAACAGATGCCATCTCCATGTCATGCGTAACCACCACCAATGTTTGGTTCAACTCATCTTTTAACTTCAAAAACAACTTGTTCAGTTCTTCTTTGTTTTTAGAATCCAAACTACCGGAAGGTTCATCCGCCAACAGCACGTCAGGACGATTGACCAACGCACGAGCGACCGCCACACGTTGTCTTTCGCCTCCAGAAAGCTCACTCGGCTTATGTTCTGCACGCTGAGCAACCCCTAAAAAATCGAGCAGTTCCTTCGCCCGCTTCTCCGCCTCAACCTTTGAGTTATTTCCAATTAAGGCTGGAATCATCACATTCTCCAACGCAGAAAATTCAGGAAGAAGTTGATGAAACTGAAACACAAAACCGATATGAAGATTTCTAAAAGAAGAGAGCGAATCCTCATCCATACCGAAAAGTGATTCTCCTCCGATCCATACACTTCCACTATCAGGACGATCCAACGTCCCTATGATCTGTAATAGAGTAGTCTTTCCTGCACCACTCTGCCCTACTATCGAAACGAACTCTCCTCTGTTAATCGAAAGAGAGACATCATTGAGTACCCTCAACTCACCAAAAGACTTGTTGACAGACTCTACTTTTATCATTTCACTCATAATTCTCTGACATCATCTTTTTTCACATTTGACGCACCCGACAAGCGCATCTCCAACTCTTTCGGAGTAATATTCACCTCTAATTCCCCTTTCTTTGCTAAAGATATGTTGCCGGTCTCTTCTGACACCACGACCACGAGAGCATCAGTCTGTTCCGAAACTCCCAAGGCAGCACGATGCCGCAAACCACACTCTTTTGGAATCGACGAACTATGAGATACTGGCAAAATACAACCCGCACTCACAATCTTACCATCCGCTATAACCATCGCCCCATCATGCAAAGGCGAGTTTTTAAAGAAAATATTTTCAATTAACCTCGAACTGATAACTGCATCCAATGTCTCCCCCGTAATCTCAAAACTCTTCAAATCATCATTTCGCTTCAATAATATCAATGCGCCAATTTTATTACGAGACATATTCTTGCAGGCAATGACAATCTGCATGGCCATAGACTCCTCCATCTTTGGTGTTGGTGCAGAAAAATATTTACCCAAAAAACGCAACACGAAATTCTCTTTAGACCCTAAAAGCGATAAAAAACGACGAATTTCATCTTGAAACAATACAATCAGAGCAAAAGCACCAACATTGACAATCTGATTCATCAAGCTACCCATCAACTGCATTTCAAAAACAAAATTCACGACCAACCAAGCCAAAACAAAGACCAAGATGCCAAAAAAGACCCTGCTCGCAGAAGAGTTCTTCAACATCTTATGCACCTTATATAATAAGATTGCCACTAAAACAATATCCACCACATCGGTGAAACGAAGTTCAAAACGCATATCTAACCAATGTTATTACGCAAATCATACAACAAAAAACGAAAGCTCCCACTATACTAAATGAGCCACCTCCCTTTTATTATAAACATAATAGCAAAATTACATAGACAATATGAGAATAACAAATAAATCAGCCAATCAAGAAAAGAGACTTCTCCTAATCTTCCGAAAATTCGCCATACATCCTACATAGTCTCACTGCCTCCTTAGCCTCCCTCACATCATGCACCCTGAGTATCGAAGCCCCCTGACGTAACGCTAAGACATTTAACACAGTCGTCCCATTCAACGCTTCATCGGGAGAGCAACCAAGAGTTTGCCACACCATCCTTTTGCGAGAAAGCCCTGCAAGGATCGGGCAATCAAACTTTTTAAAAACAGACTGATGAGCAAGAAGATAATAATTTTGTTCCATGCTCTTCCCAAAGCCATAACCCGGATCTATGACCACCTGTCCAACACCATGAGCCTTTAGAACTTCTAATTTTTTTTCAAAAAAGGATAATATATCAGCCAAAAACAGAGACATATCCGATATATGAGAGGTTTCATCATGGTGCATTAAAACATAAGGGACATTCAATGAAGACAAAATCTCAAGCATTTTTTCATCCAAATCAAACGAAGAAACATCATTTATGATATTAACTCCAAAATCTCTTACTGATCTAAAAGCGATATTTGCACGAAAAGTATCAACAGAAAGTAGAACATCAGGAAATTTCTTTCTTACCAACTCTAACAAAGAGAAAAGGCGTGACGACTCTTCCTCTTCTGTAACCAATACACCTCCCGGACGAGTAGAACAAGCCCCCACGTCTATGATATCTGCCCCTGCATCGATCATACGTCCTATTTTATCCAAAACAAGATCAGAAGAAGAACATCTCGACCCTTCATAAAAAGAATCTGGGGTAAAATTCACAATCCCCATCACCAGAGGATCAAGACAACCATATATCGCTGATTCCCTGTTATTTATAACACAATCACCCATACTAAACATAAAGACTAAAAAACAAATTATTAAAAAAAGTGAAAAAATAATAGCCAAAATCTTTTCTGCAAAGATAGAAAATATATATCTTTGTCCACTACTCTGAGAAGATGATTTCGTCGATATTGGTGAAGAGAGTTAAAAGAGGATAAAATCGACGCAACTTGGTGATTAGAGAGGGGTGAAACAAAGTAGTAGAAACAAGAAAAAAAAATAAAAAACATTATCTTATATTTTAAAAGTGCTATGAGACACGTAGGAATATTAAAGACAGCGTTGGCTTTGATGATTGCAGGAGTTGCTTTGACTTCTTGTGGAGAAAAAAAGTTAAAGGATTCTACAGCATCAAACACAACAGGTTGGAAATACAACGACAAAGAGAATGGTGGTTTCCAAGTCGTTAGTGGTTATGAGCAAGAGACACCTCCGGGAATGGTGTTCGTAGAGGGAGGAACATTCACACAAGGACGTGTGATTGAGGATGTCATTGGTGATTGGAACAACATCCCAAGAAGAGTGACAGTTGCGTCTTTCTACATGGACCAATATGAGGTAAGTAATGTGAACTGGAGAGAGTACCTTCACTGGATGTCAAATGTGTTCCACAACAAACCAGAAATCATCGAAGCTGCATATCCAGACACTTTGGTTTGGCGTGAAGAGATGGCTTACAATGAGCCTTATTTGGATTTCTATTTTAGTCACGTTGCATACAACTGGTACCCAGTGGTTGGTGTATCGTGGGAACAATGTGTAGACTTCGCAGAATGGCGTACTGACCGTGTAAACGAGATGAGAATGGCAGAAGCGGGAACAATACAATACACAGACTTCCAAGCGTTGAAGGGAAATGAGGATCACACAGATATTGCTCAGAACCAGATCTTCACAACACAAAAGTACCTTCAAAAACCGGACTACAAACCAACGGAAGGAAAGAAACCTATGACTGATGTTTATGGAAATGCAAGAAAGGTAAACATGTCAGATGGTATCTTATTTCCAAAATATCGTCTCCCGACTGAAGCAGAGTGGGAATACGCTGCTTACGGAACAAAAGCTCTTGAAGGTGAAGAGAACTACGACCAAAAGAAGATTTATCCTTGGTATGGTCACCAAATGCGTAACCCTTCAAAGAAGGTCAAAGGAGAGATGTATGCTAACTATGTCCGTGGACGAGGAGACATGATGGGTATGGGAGGTAAGTTGAATGACCACTCTACTATTACAGCTCCGGTAGATGCGTTCTGGCCAAATGAGTTTGGTTTGTATTGTATGGCAGGAAATGTGAACGAGTGGGTATTGGACGTTTATCGTGTATTGACAAGTGATGACGAGCAAGAGTACAACCCATTCCGTGGTAATGAATACAAGGTTGCTGCAAAGACAGAGACAACAATTGACGGACAAAACATCAGAGTCCCAGAAATTGATGACTTGGGCCGTGTTAAATATGTTTATCCTGAAGAAAGCAAGGATTCTATGGCATTGTATGTAAAACTTGACGTACGAAACTATAAGGATGGAGACGCTGCAAGTGCCTTGGATCGTTCTCAATGGAAGGTATTGGCAGATCCAGCAATATCAACTAAAAAATTGTACGATCCAGACACTGATGCAGAGGGAATGTTGACATCTAAAATTTCTAATACTACTCGTGTTTACAAAGGTGGTGGTTGGAAAGACCGTGCATACTGGTTGAACCCAGGACAAAGACGTTACTTAGAGCAAACAGAAGCGAGAAGTGATATTGGCTTCCGTTGTGCGATGAGTAAAGTGGGTGCGGAAGATGGAGACATAAGATAATGTAACATAATGGAGAGAGCCCCTTTTTAGGGGCTTTCTCTTTTTTATCATTTGCATCTTCTTAAAGAAAATGTCATGTCGGCTATGGAACTAAAAAAAATTTACGAACTGTACATTAAGCATCCTGTTATAACAACAGATAGCAGAAATTGCCCTAAAGGATCTATTTTCTTCGCCCTGAAGGGGGAGAAATTCAACGGGAATAAATTTGCTTCTGAAACAATACAAAAAGGGTGTGCGTTTGCATTTGTGGATGAAAAAGAATATGCAAACGAAGAGAACATATTCTTGGTTGAAGACACGTTGAAGACGCTACAAGACTTGGCGCGATTGCATCGTCAGACCCTAAACACTCCTATAATCGCCATAACAGGCACCAATGGGAAAACAACAACAAAGGAGTTAACAGCAAGCGTCCTCAAAAAAAAATACAAGCTACTTTATACTCAAGGCAATCTAAATAATCACATTGGTGTTCCCCTGACTATTCTTCAGCTAAAAAAAGAACATTCTTTAGCCATAATAGAAATGGGGGCGAACCATCCAGGTGAGATTCGCACCTTAACAAATATCGCATGTCCTAACTATGGAGTTATCACCAATGTTGGGAAAGCTCACATTGAGGGATTTGGTTCTTTTGAAGGTGTTATTCAAACGAAATGTGAACTATACGATTACCTGAAGGATTCTGGAGGGAAAGCATTTGTCAACCAAACTAACGCAATTCTAAAAAAAGAGGCAGAATCAAGACAGTTGTCTGTTATAAAATATGCTGGAGAAAACTCTCCTGAGATTGTCTCTTGCGCTCCATTTTTAACTGTTTCTTATCAGGGGAAAACCATTGAGACACAACTCATCGGAAGATATAACTTAGAAAACATTCTTACAGCGATTAAAATCGGAGAATATTTCAAAGTGGATGAAAACGAGATCATAGAGGCATTGGAAGAATATACCCCGAACAACAACCGTTCTCAATATAAAAAGACACAGCGTAACGAGTTGATAATAGACGCATACAACGCAAATCCTACAAGCATGTTGGCCTCAATAGAAAACTTCCTCCTCATCAATAAAATCGGGAAGAGCGTAATTCTTGGCGACATGAAAGAATTAGGACAAGAGAGCAAGGCGGAACACCAAAAAATAGCCGATCTTCTCTCTAAATCTAATTTAGAAAACATCATTCTTGTCGGACCATGTTTTGAACAAACAGATTGTCCTGCAGCAAGAAAATTCCCCACTACGGAATCTCTCAAATGTCATCTGACGGAAAATCCAATTTCAAGCCAACTGATTCTCATAAAAGGATCCAACAGTATGAAATTGTTAGAATGTATCGAACTTCTTTAATTTTTTCAGACATGCAACGGACTATCGCTCTATTAATCATATTCATAATTTTATTAGTCTCCTATCTTCTATTCTATAACTTCAGAAGAAGAAAGATGGAGGAGACGAAAAAATCGCAAACCGTAATCGAGGGAAAGGAGACAACAGAAACTGGTAATTCTAACTCTAAAGAGAATGATAACGAATGCTGTGGTCAACACGAAGTTTGTGAAAAAGACTCCCTGATCAACATTCGAATCAAAGCAGAATACTACGAAGATGAAGAGTTGGACAGATTTCGCCATAGAGAGGCTTCATCCTACACCGCTGAAGAGATTAAAGAATTTGAAGAGGTATTCTACACTCTAAAAGAGCATGAAATTACTGGCTGGCTTAAAAGTCTACAAATCAGGGAAATTGAAATTCCTCTCAATATCAGGGAGGAGGCTTTGCTAATCATTCAAGAAAGAAGGTATAATTCATCTCAGCAATAACAACCTCATGAAAAAAAAACTGACATTTGTTACACTTAACATCTTATTTTGGCTATCAATATTCATATTTCAAAAGCCTATTTTTTTACTATTTCAATTATCCCAATCCAAAGAAGAGTCACTGTCAGATCTATTTGGAGTGATTTCCCATGGTTTTTGCATGGACATTTCTACAAGTGGATACTTCGCAGCGTTTCCGCTATTAATGACTCTTGTGTCATGTTTTACTCCAACTTCCTCATGGGTTTATAAAGCAACAAAAATTTACACATATATCGTGGTCTCTATCGTCTCCCTCATCTTTGTAGTAGACCTTTTCTTATACGAGAACTGGGGGTTCAGAATTGACTCTTCTCTATTGTTCTACTTACAGACTCCCAAAGATGCAATGGCGAGTATAACTTGGAGTCAAATCCTCATGGCATCCACCATACTTGTGATTACAATTTTCTCATCTATTAAGTGGTACTCTTTTTTGTTAGAATTTGGTTCCAAAATTTCATGGGCTAACGAATCAGAAGGATACGATCCCCTCGCTGCTCTTCCAATCATACTGCTTGGCGGACTATTATTCATTGGCATAAGGGGTGGTGTAGGTGTATCGACCATGAATGCAGGAAGAGTCTATTTTAGCGAATCTCCTTTCGTTAATCATGCCGCACTCAATCCTATATGGAATTTCATCTACTCATGCTCTCACACCACTAAATTTGAAGAGCAATACCGATTCATGGAAGACAAACAAGCTTGCGATCTACTGAATGAATTAAACTTCACAACTCCGTCTGATAGCTCTCTCCATGTTTTGAAAAAAGATCATCCTAACGTTTTTCTGATCATCATGGAAGGAATGGGTTCTAACATAATAGAGACATTAGGAGGAGAAAAAGGAGTGACACCAAACCTCTCCAAATACACAAAAGAAGGTATTATCTTCACCAATTTTTTTGCCAATGCCATAAGGACAGACAGGGGCTTAACCTCCATCCTTAGCGCATATCCTGCACAACCGACCAACTCTATAATGAAAGACTCGAAAAAAATCCAAAACCTCCCCATCATCACTCAAAATTTTAAAGCAGTTGGCTACGAGACTGCCTTTTATTACGGAGGAGATGATAATTTTACCAATTTACATTCATATTTAATCACTGCAGGATACCAAACAATCATCAATGAAAAGAACTTTCATGACAACGAAATTTCCACTAAATGGGGTGCCTATGACCACATATTATTCCAAAAGGTGAAAGAAGACTTAAATCAAAAAATATCGGACAACAGAATGGAAAAGCCTTTGTTCTACACCATTTTAACTTTAAACAGTCATGAGCCATTTGATGTCCCAACAGACGTATTAGAAGACCGCTACCTCAATTCAGCTTACTATGCGGACAGCTGCATCGGAGATTTCATCGAAACAGTACGAAACAGTGAACTATGGGACAACTCACTCTTCATCATACTTCCCGACCACTCTTTTCGATACCCGTACAACCTCAGCAACTCAGAACCATACCGCTATCGAATCCCTCTAATTTGGTTAGGAGGTGCGATAAAAGAACAACCCATGGAGATAGAAAAGACCTGTGGACAAGTAGATCTTGCCGCCACTCTTTTAAACCAACTGAACATAGAACACTCAAAATTTGTGTTTAGTCACGACATATTCGCACCCTCACACCCTCAATACGCATTTTTTTCATACCCCGACGGATTCGGATTTATCAATAAAACAGATACCGCCCTATATGATTGCGGAGCAAACAAAACAATCCGAACCACCAATGAAAAAACCTTACAACAAGGGAAGGCTTATCTACAGAAACTATATGATGACCTATCCCAAAGGTAGCATTCCACTAAAAAAAACTCAGAAGAGAAATAGCAGGAAAAATTCAGCCAAAATAAAATCCGGAATATTTCTCTCATCTACTCTTTTTCTTTAATTTTGCATAGTGAATTTTACTCAAATTTCAAATTTACTAAGCATGGATTTTCTAATCAACTTATTCGCTGGAACACAATTAGCCTCTACCCTAGTCTATTTGTGCCTCACGGCATTTCTGGGGTTATATTTAGGCAAATTATCTTTTAAAGGCATTCGTTTGGGAATTGCAGGTGTTTTGTTCGTCGGACTACTATTATCTCACTTCAAAGGGAGCTTTGACACACCACAACTTGATGGAACTACACTTCATTTCGTCAAAGAATTTGGTTTGATACTTTTTGTTTATGCGATTGGAATCAATGTGGGACCTCGTTTCGCAGGTTCTTTCAAAAATGATGGTTTAAAACTAAATCTCCTAGCGGTTTTGTACATATTCCTAAACATAGGAGTTGCAACGACACTCTTCTTCACCACTGATTTGGACAAATCCATCATAGCCGGGTTGCTTTCGGGTTCGGTCACAAACACACCCGGACTTGGTGCTGCGCAGCAAGCCTTAGGAGAAGACCCTCTTGCCGTAGAGACTTCTGGAATGGCATACGCAATGGGATACCCATTTGGAGTCATCGGTATCATCATGACTATGCTTATCATTCGAGCAATTTTCCGAATAAAAATCGAAAAAGAGGAAAAAAACTACTCTGAAAGCATACACAACAATAAATCTGGCAAACTAAACAGCATACAAATCAGAGTAACCAACACGAACCTCACCGGACATACAATTGAAGAGCTAAAAAATATGTTCGGAAACGACTTGGTCATTTCAAGGCTTTTCAGAAATGAAGAATATGTCATTCCTAAAGAGACTGAGAAACTACAAAAAGACGATGTGATTTATGGTGTAAGCACCCAAGACAGCATCCAGAAATTTGAAATGACAATCGGACCTTTAGTGCCTAACTTAAAGCATGAAGTGGATGGTGATTTAGCAATGTTTGAAGTATTGGTCACAAATCGTAAAATAGCAGGTCGTACGATTGAAGAAATCGGAATATATAGACGCTATGAGGCAAATATTACAAGAATTTTCCGTGCTGGAATGGAGCTACTCCCTACTCTGAATACCACCGTAGAATTGGGTGATACTGTTCGTGTTGTCGGGAAAAGAAAACTGCTCCCCGAAATACAAAAGGAGATAGGAAACTCTCTACAACAACTTGCAATTCCCAACATGGCATCCATCTTCCTTGGCATCCTACTGGGGGTATTGTTAGGAAGCATACCTTTCGCCATACCGGGTCTTCCCGCCTCTGCAAAATTAGGACTTGCGGGAGGTCCTCTAATCGTTGCTCTACTTTTGGGACACAAAGGAAGGGTCTTCAATATTGATTTTTACATGACACCGGGAGCAAATGCCCTCATGAGAGAATTAGGAATCATCCTTTTCTTGGGAAGTGTCGGACTATCTTCTGGAACCCATTTTGTAGAAACCTTCTGTAATGGAGGATACACATGGATGCTTTATGGTGTTTTAATCACATTGATACCAGCGCTTATCGTATCTTCAATTGCAAGACTGATGAAATTTAATTATTTAAAAATATGCGGATTCTTGTCTGGTGTCACCACCAACCCTCCTGCATTAGAGTACGCAAACTCCATCGCACCAGTACAAGCGCAATCAGCCGCTTACGCAACAGTTTACCCCCTCACAATGTTTTTAAGAATCATGACTGCTCAAATTTTGATTTTAATGCTATAAAATCGCTATTTGATCAATCATATTTCGGCTAAACTACAATACTAATTTTGAAAATACGCACACTTCTTTTATCTTTGCGTGTTTCATAAAAGACACTTCCTTATTCAGTTTTTGAAGTCCGCTGAGTCTGGGAATATTATGAATAGGACTATATATACGATCATGAAGAAAAACTTCAATTGGCAATCTATATTACCATACGTAATCGCAGTTGCAACATTCTTGTGCATAGCTGTATTTTATTGTTCTCCTTTATTGGAAGGGAAAGTACTGGTTCAGGGAGATGTTAACAATTGGAAAGGTGCTGCAGAAGAAGCTCGAAACTTTTATTTTGAACATGGTCATAGCCCATGGTGGACCAATTCAATGTTTGGAGGAATGCCCACCTACCAAATTACGGGAAGTTTACCATCTGGTGAATTCAGAGGGACTTTAGAGGAGATATTTAGAGCTGGGTTTTCTGGCGATTTTGCCATCATTGGTATTATATTCGCCTATTTTTTCGGATTCTTTCTCATGCTTCGTTGTTTCAAGGTCAACGTATGGTTAAGCATCATTGGAGGTCTGGCGATTGGATTCTCCACATATTTCTTTTTAATCATTCCTGCCGGTCACATGACTAAAGCTGCGGCTCTCGGATTCTTTGCCCCAGTAATTGGAGGATTTTATGCCATATTTAGAAAACAGCACTGGTTAGGGGCTCCTTTAGTAACAATATACGGCACAATTTGCTTAAATCTGCATCCTCAAATGACATTTTACATTTTTATGCTCATCGGAGTGATGGCATTTGCGGAACTATATATTCACGCAAAGGGAAAAATGTGGAAAGATTTAGGAATTTCCATCGGAGTTTTCGCACTTTGTTTACTTTTGATTTTCGGCTCCAAACTCAGTTGGTTTGAAATGAATCAAACCTATTTGAAAGAAACAATGAGAGGTGGTCATAGCGAACTTACCAGAGAGAATGAAGATAAAAACAAACCCGCAGGATTGGATTTAGATTACGCAACAGCGTGGAGCTATGGTATAGGTGAAACCATGACATTGATGATCCCTAACTGGGAGGGAGGCGCAAGTGGATATGATGTCGGAAAAAATTCAGACCTATATCAATCCATGGTTAAACAAGGTATTCCCAAACGCTCTGCCGAGCAATTCTGCAAACAAGCACCAACCTATAGAGGAGAGAAAGCCTTTACCAGCGGTCCGGTATACATTGGCGCAATAATCTGTTTTCTGTTTGTTTTAGGAGCGTTAATCGTACCCGGTCCATATAAATGGGCTTTACTAATAGCAACAGCATTCTCCATCACTTTGGCATGGGGACGTAATATGATGTGGCTAACGGAGTTGTTTTTCAATTACTTCCCTATGTACAACAAGTTCCGCGCCGTGGAAAGCATTTTAGTTGTAGCAGAAATCACCATGCCACTATTGGGCATATTGGCACTACAACGTATCATTGATAAAAAACTTGAATGGGAAACTCTCAAAAAAAATCTTTTCATCGCAGGAGGAATTACTGGAGGATTGTCTCTTTTCTTCGCCTTATTCGGAGGGGTTGTAGATGTGACAAGTACCTACGACGCACAATGGGTAAACCAAGTTCCTGCTTGGTTGGAAGATGCTATTTTAGAAGAGAGAATTTCAATGATTAAATCGGATGCATGGAGATCGTTTATCTTCATCGCTTTAGGTTTCGCTTTAATATATTGGTACGCATCCAAGTCAGAAAAAGCAAAAGGGAAAAGCATGGACTATCTACTATACGGAACTCTATTTATACTTGTATTGGTAGATATGATTCCTGTAAACAGACGATTTTTCGGGGATGACCACTTTGTAAAAGCGAAAGACGCAGATGCCTTTTTCGCCATCCAACCCTATGAAAAACAAATTTTGGAAGATAAATCCCTCAATTATCGGGTACTCAATCTGACGACCAACACATTTAATGATGCCCGGACAAGCTACAGATTAAAGTCTATCGGAGGGTACTCTGCCGCAAAATTACGTCGATATCAAGATCTAATTGACGAACATATTTCTAAAGAGATGAATCCGCTATTACAAGCGATTGTACGCACACAAGGATTTGCGATTCCAGATGAGAATAACGGAAAAGACTTCACCGTGTTAAACATGCTTAACATGAAATATGCAATCGTCCCAACACAAGAATCCAGTCCCCTTCCTGTATTGAACCCATACGCAATGGGGAATTGCTGGTTTGTCGATGAAGTTCTTTGGGCAGAAAATGCGGACGAGGAGTGTGCGATGTTAAACAAAATTGATGCTAAAAAACAGGCTGTTGCAGACAAAAAATTTGCTGATGTTCTCAGCACTAACCAGCCGGAAACCGCCCCTCTCATGTCATACGATAAAGACAGTATTTCACTGACTTCCTATCAGCCCAATTGTTTGGAATATGTGACGATGAACGAGCAGAACAAAGTGGCTGTTTTCTCTGAAATCTATTACCCATACGATTGGCATCTGTACATGACAGACCAAAATGGAGAAAACGAAGTTGAGATCCCACTTGCTCGTGTAAATTACACACTTCGAGCTGCAGTAATTCCAGCAGGACACCATAAGTTGCGCATGGAATTTAAACCTCATTCGTTACAGACCGACAAGTGGAGCTATGCATTCATCATCTTGTCTCTCATAATTTCACTAGGTGCCATTATTTTTCATTTATATAAAATTATCGGCATAAATCCTGAAAAACATTAAAAAAGAACCTTTTTCACCTCGAAGCAACAACATGAAACATATATTCGGAGTTAGTAGTCATTTAGCATTTTATTTATGCAATAAATTGATCCAAACCGATTCAATTTCTATTGAAGATTGTGTTTTTTTCACATCTCGAGATTATAACATTCCCAAAGAATATCAATCAATATACACTCATGTCATAAAAACTTCGTACAACGTTTCATCGACAAAAGGGCGCATCTTTGCAGGATGGAAGTTTTGGGACACCCTAAAAAACATCCGCACATTCGACAAATTAGTAGACGATCATATTAAGGGAGAAGATTTCATCTGGTATACACAGATCTGCTACAACGATATTTGTAATTTAATGGTGACAAAGAAAAACTGTGTTGGCTACTATATAATTGAAGATGGATCTGGTTCTTATAAAAAAAAGAATGAAACAACATTCAAAGGGTTAAGAGGTGTTCTGTACCATACCCTACTCAAACCGTTGTTCCCTAGATTATTCATTATAAAGAATCGAATGATCGAAACTGACCATCCTAAATTCAAAGGATGTATTGCAACAAACGACAAATGCTTCCCATTACACAAGCAATATACCCGCGTAATTGGATTACCATTTATCCCAACCCCTCTAAAAATTGTCCCTGATGCAATAATATCTATAGATGCTCTTTATTTATGGATTTCTGACGACATAGCAAAAATGATTATACAGCAACTAGCAACGTACGTTAATAATAAAGGATATCACAGAATCGCATACAAACATCACCCCTACACATACGTAAGCAGTCGTCGTAGCATATATCAAAAATACAACCAATGGATAAATGACTTTTTTTTGCCTGAACTTCAAGAATTAAGTCCAGAAACTAGCATAGAAAACTCTTTAATGGCTCATCGCTGTGATTTTTACACGGCAGTTTCCTCCATATCTATATACGCAAATGAAATGGGAGTTAAATGTTATTCATATAAGCCGCTACTTCGTCCATATGTAACAATTTCAATCCCATTAGTTGATGATATATGTATTCCAATAGAAGCGGAATGCAAGTTGGAAACGCAACATTGTTAAAAATACTTAGGATGTAACTCTCTGACGACCTCAATTAAATATTTGCAAAGTATTTTTTTCATGCCCAACTTTCAATAACGCGGAAATTTAATACCTTTGTCCTTTGATTATATGCTTCTTTATATGCAACTGATTGTTGGGGACCCTGAGGCTGCAAAGGTGCAAAATTTCTCATCAAGAAGAAAAGGTGGAACTTCTTTCTCTTGATTTTTCTCCTTTGTTACATTGCTAACTCAAATTTAAAGAACAAAAATGATATCAATTATAATTTGCACATATAATAGAGAGAAATACATTGGTCAACTATTGAACAGTTTAGCACAAAACGACTATCCAGTAACTGACTACGAAATTATCCTAGTGGATAACAATTGTACGGACAATACCCATGCAAAGTGTGAACAATTTGCAAAGGATTACCCGAATGTGAAATTCTTTTATTTCATAGAAAAAAATCCCGGATTATCACATGCTAGAAATAGAGGTATAAAAGAAGCTCATGGAGATTGGTTTGTTTTCATAGATGATGACGCTATGGTTCAAAAAACATACCTGAAAAACCTTGACTTCCATTTAAAAAAACATACGGATGCAGGAGCTTTTGGAGGAACAATAGAGCCTTTTTTTGAAGGAGAAAGACCAACATGGTTAAGCAAATGGTCTATGGGCTTCATTAGTGCTATAAACATGGGCGAAAAAGTGGAATTATTCACTAAAGAAAAATACCCCATAGGAGCAAATATGGGCATTTCTAGGAAAACTATAGAAAAAATAGGTCTATTCAATCCTCTACTTGGACGAACAGAAAAGTTGTTACTGGGAGGAGAAGAAAAAGATATTTTTATGCGCATATCAAAAGAAAATATCCCTATATATTACTTCCCTCAAATTGATGTAAAGCATTGTATTCCACCGAGTAGAACAACCACAGAACACATAAAAAAATTAGGATACGGAGTCGGTGTAAGCGAAAGACTTCGAACAACTGCCATTGGGAAAGCTCAGTATGTAAAAAGATTAGTTTCAGAGATAATCAAATGGGGAGGAACTCTAACACTTTGGGGAATGTTTGCCCTTATGTTTAGTCTGCCCAAAGGAAATATACTAGTAATATTTAGATATAATGTAAGCAAAGGATTACTGAAAATATAGGCGTATAGGTCAATTTGCAGGCTGAAATTGTAGCATGTAATTTGTCTATATCAGCTGATGCTATTACCTTTGCTCCGCAGTCTGAAGCATAGCGGAGCTCTGCTGGGGAGCAACTCCGCGAGGAATAGGATTGTAATGCGTGAAGCATGTTAAAACAAATGGGGCTGTCCGAGA
>CALFTM010000057.1 GCA_937916355.1 uncultured Bacteroidales bacterium | reverse complement strand
TGGAGGAGTTTGTGCAAGAAGAGTACCAATATTTGTTAAAACTTTGCAAGAAGCAGAAACGAAATGCAAAAAAACGGGAGAGATAATGTATATGAAAACGATATTTTATAAATTCGCAGATTGAAAAATATTGTTCGTTTTTTGTAAAAAAATAAAAAAAAATGGATTGTCAGAAGTTTATAGGAATAATTCCAGCGAGATATGCGTCGACACGTTTCCCCGGTAAACCATTACAGTTGATTGGCGGAAAAAGCATGATACAACGAGTCTATGAGCAGGTATCGGAAGTGTTGCCATTGGTCTATGTGGCGACAGACGACCAGCGGATTTTCGAGGCGGTAGAGGCTTTTGGCGGAAAGGTTGTCATGACATCTGAAAATCACAAAAGTGGAACAGACCGTTGTTTCGAGGCTTATCAAAAGATTGGAGAAGGGAGAGAGGTAGTTATCAACATTCAAGGAGATGAACCCTTTATACAGTCTTCTCAAATAGAGACGTTGTGCCGTTGTTTTGAAGATGAGAAGACGCAGATCGCTACACTCGTAAAGCCTTTTCAAGAGAAAGATGGGATGGCTGCATTGTTCAATCCGAACAGTCCGAAGGTGTTGCTCAATCCCAATATGGAGGCGATCTATTTTAGCAGAAGTGTGATTCCTTATTTGAGAGGATTTGACGAGTCGGAATGGTTGAGACACCATACTTATAACAAACATATCGGGTTGTATGCGTATCGTGGAGACGTGTTGAGGGAAATCACCCAATTGCCACAGTCTTCCCTCGAGAAGGTTGAGTCGTTGGAGCAGTTGAGGTGGATTGAAAATGGTTATAAAATCAAGGTGGGACAGACGATGGTAGAGACAATCGGAATAGATACCCCAGAGGATTTGGAGAGAGCGGAGGCTTTCTTGGCGAATGGTGTGTTGTGAAAAATTTCTGATTTTAAATATGGAGAGAAGAGAGATGAGGAATGAAAAACCGGAAATTCATGCGTTGGAAGAAGTGAGGTATCCTTCCATGTCCCGCATTACCTTGAAGAACCAGATTCCGTTGGATGTCATACCTTTCGGCCCGCAGGAGTTTGTTCGTCTGGATGTGGTTTTTGGACTGGGCACTCAAATCCAACCTAAGTTTTTTGTCGCTTCGTTCATGCACAAGTTGATGAGGGAGGGGACGCTTCACCATTCTTCCAAGCAGATTGCTGAAAAAATTGATTTCTATGGAGCTTCGTTGACCTCTTATGCACTGAAAAAATATATTGTCTTTTCACTTGTGGTTTTAGAAAAACACCTTTCGCCGATGATGGAGTTGATGAGGGAGATTTTTGTCGAACCGATTTTCCCGAAATCGGAGTTCGAACTGCAGGTGCAAAAAGACAAACAGGATTTCATCGTCAACGAGTCGAAGGTGACGACGATGGCGAACAGCGGTTTGAGAAGGGCAATCTATGGAGCGGACGGAACGTTTGGGAAGTCTCCGTCTTCGAGAGATTTCGATATGGTTTCCATAGAGGATGTGAAGCAGTTTTACGATCGTTATTTTGCATTCAATAGTTGCCGTATGTTCTTGTCTGGCAACTCTTCGGGTGAAGTATTGGCGAAAATTGATGAGATGTTCGGTTCGATCCCTTTTAAAGAGGATTATCGTTCTCCAGAATATTCGTATAATGAAAACCCTGAAAAGGAAAGAGTTGTTCGTTTGCGAAAAGAGGATAGTGTTCAGTCGGCTGTTTGCATAGGAGGAAAGCTTTTCCCAAGTGGGCATGAGGATTATTTCAAGTTTTCAGTTTTGAATACAGTCTTCGGAGGATATTTCGGCAGTCGTTTGATGTCCAATATCAGAGAAGATAAGGGGTATACTTATGGTATTCAGTCTGCCCTAAGTTCACAAGGAGAAGAGGAACTTTTTGTCATATCCACCCAGACTGCAAATGAGTATGTCGAACCATTGTTGGCGGAGGTCTACAAGGAGATGGAGGTGCTAAAGGAGGAACTTGTGCCAGAAGGCGAGTTGACACAGGTGCGAAACTACGTTTCTGGTTCTGCCCTTAGGGTGTTTGACGGCTCTTTTTTGGTGGTCGACTACTATGTCTCGTTGGCGTTGAGGGGAGTGGATATATCAGACTATTATAGTAAAAAAATAAAAGTAGTAAATAGTGTCACTGCAGAAGAACTGAGGGAGATGGCTCGCAGATATTTCAATAAAGAGCGTTTTTATGAAGTGGTTGCAGGTGCGTAAAAAGAAAAATATATGATAAAGCAAGTTTCGGTATATTGTGCGTCGAGTTCTCAAGTACATCGCTCTTACAAGGAGGAGGCTTTCCGTTTAGGAGAGATAATGGCGGATGCAGGTGTTACGGTGAAATTTGGCTCTGGAAGTGTTGGTTTGATGGGAGAACTGGCGAAAGGAGTCTTGTCCAAGGGAGGTAAGATTATAGGGGTGATTCCTCAATTCATGGTAGACGAGGGTTGGGGCAACGACACTGTCACACAGCAGGTGGTGACAGAGACCATGCACGAGAGAAAACAGATTCTGTTGGAGAATGTGGATGCGGCAATCGCTTTGCCAGGGGGCTGCGGTACGTTAGAGGAGTTGTTGGAGGTGATCACATGGAAGCAGTTGGGGCTATTCACTCGTCCAATCATTATTGTCAACATCGACCATTTTTATGATGGTCTATTGGCGTTGATGAAAAATGCCATTTCAGAAAGGTTCATGAGAGAAGAACATCTGGAATTGTGGTGTGTCGTGGATAGTGTGGAGGAGGTACTCCCTGCTATTAAAAATGCTCCGTTAGGAAGAAGAGACGCAAGGAAATATGCAGCGATATAGTTGAGCAGTCGAAGGTTGGTTCGATGAATACGCCGTTTAAAAATTAAAAATTTCCACGAAATGAATTTATAGAAACCACTTGAAAAAATAACGGAATGGACGGAAAGAGGCAATGGTTTGAATTGTTGCGAAAAAAAAGGAGTCGCCTTGCAGAACAGCTGAAAGACCCCGCTGCCGCAGGTCTGTGGAAATCGGTTATTGATAAATATTCCGATAATGCCCATTTCGTCTATGAATTAATGCAAAATTCGGATGACGCACAAGCTACTTCCGTTGCTATCCATCTTTTTGAAGATGCGGTGGAGTACCGACATGATGGTAAAATCAGGTTGTCTGTTTCAGATCCCGAATTAGAAGGAAAAGAGGACAAATCCCGATGGGGGCATATCAATTCACTGACCGCAATCGGGTCGAGCAACAAACTGAGTGAGCAACAGATTGGAAAGTTTGGAATCGGTTTTAAATCAGTTTTCAAGTATGTTGAAACTCCAGTTGTGGAGGATGATGAATATTGTTTCGCCATCCATGATTATATTGTCCCATCTGCCTGTTCCTCTCAATGTAAATATAGAAAAAAAGGTGAGACCGCATTCTTTTTGCCACTGAAAGAGCCTAAAGAGAATGTGTTGGTGGTGAAAGAGAAATTGCTTTCGCTGCATAATTCATTGTTGTTTTTACCCCATTTGAAAAAAATAGAGGTTTTTGAAGAGGGGAGAGGTATAAAAAAATATCAAAAAGAGATTGTGGAGTCTTGGCAGCATGAGGATTTACAATGCGCAAAAGTTAGGTTGTCATCAGTCCTGAATGATTCAGGGATGACAGAAGAGACCTACTTTTTCCTTTTTGAAAGACATTGTTATGAATCCAATACAAAGCACCGTTTGGGCGTGGCGATGAATTTAGCGGAAGATGGTTCTTTCGTGGATTTGGAAGAGGAACCTCTTTATTGTTTTTTCCCCACCCAAGAGAGTTTTCATTTGCCCTATTTGGTGAATGCGCCTTTCTTATTAGCAGAAAGTCGTGAGACGTTGAGAAAGAATGATCCGTGGAACGATTCTTTGTTCCGTGAAGTTGGAACACTGATGGTAGATTCTGTTGAGGCTCTTTTGTCTTCTGATTTTCAAAAAGAGGTTTTCTCCTTTGATTTTTTCTCTCTATTCCCTTTGCGTCATAAGGTCGGACGACCGAAAAATGGGTATTGGGAATCCCACTTGCGAAGCATTGAGGATCGTTTGAAAAAATCATCTCTTTTCTATTCGGCAGAGGGGGAACGGAAGAGAGGTGATGAAATCATTTTGGCTGAGGATAGATTTTGGGTGGAAAACTTTTCCGCTGAAGAGTGGAAGATGATGTTTCCCGAATTGTTGGCAAGTCGCTTGTCTCCTCAATATTATAATAAAAAAAATGAGTTGCCGGATTCTCTGATTTTACTTTCTGAAGAGTATGATTTTTGTCCTCATCAAATATCGACGGAGACTTTTTTACAGCGACTAACTGCGTCGATTTTAGAAAACCATCCGTTGGAGTGGTTCGTGGATTTTTATCGAACCTTGAAAGGAAAAAAAACTCTTTTCTCTTTGATGAGGAATTGCCCGATAATCTTGTGTCAAGATATGCGCTGTAGAACAGCATTGGAGGTTTTTTTGTCGGAAGGAGCAGAGAATCAGTATCCTACGGTTCATAGTGCTTTGTTAGAAAATGACCAATGTGCGAAGTTCTTCGAGAAGTTGAATATCACCCACCCCGGAGCATGGGCGGAAATTAATGAGGTGATATTTCCTGCATATCGAAATCGTACTGTTCATCCCTCAGAAGAGCAAAAAGTGGGTCGGCATCTCCAATTGGTTTTTGACTATTACCAATCTCTTCCTATTTTTTCGGAAGAGAAAGAGCAATTACTTTCAACCCTTCAAGATGTGCCGATGCTTCCGGTTGTTGATAAAAAGGGAGAACGCCATTTATCGAAAATCTCGGAAAGTTATATGCAGACGACTGATTTGACTACGTTGTTTGAAGATGGTGGTGATGTGTTCTTTTTTGAAAATCAGATGGTTGAAAAGTATGTCCTTCCGGAAAACCGTCACGATTTTTACCTCTTCCTTTCGGCTGCCGGACTGCAATTTGGTTTGAAATTGAAAACAAGAAAGATAGTGGGTAATGCCATTGATAGACTGCAATTTGATTTGCATCCTTCCTCACTACGTCAGTCGGATAATGGAGCGCAGGAGGTGGAGGATGTCCAATTCTCAGTTTTGGACACTAATTCGTGGAATGCTGATAAATCCCTCTCATTTTACCGCCTGCTGGGTATGGAACTACAAAAACAGAGTAGTTTCCTCTTCCTCAATTCATTGTACGGAAAGTATCGGTATGTCGAAAAGGGAAAGCGGAATCATACAGAAGAGACACTCTATCAAACAACTGCTTGGCGTGCAATATTTCGGACACCTTGGTTGTTGGGAAGTGATGGGCAATGGCATCAACCTTCGGAGATAGAAGAGAGTGCGCAATTGTCCGATATGTATGACAAAGATGATGTTGATCTGCTCTTTTTTCTAAATGTGAAAAAATCAGAAGAGAAGCAAACCTTGACAAAAGAACAGAAAGAGGTGATCCGTATTTGGGAGAAGTTCAAGTCTCAAGGCCTTAGCCTTTCTGATCTTGAGATGGCCGTTGATTTTTGGAAAAAACATCGTAGTAAAAACGTTTAGTTACGAAAAATGTAAAAAAAGGATAATTTTTTTAGTTCTTCAAAGGAAAAAGGAGAATATTTGATTGTAAAACATAGGAAATCATTTGAATCTTTTTTATTTTTGCTATTAGTAGAGGAGAGTGTTTGTGATGTTAAGGTTGGATGGACTGTTTTTCCTCCTACGATTTAACTAAAATGCGGATCTTATGGTAACGAACTATTATATTAGCAGATGTTTGCAGTTAGCAGAAAAGGGTTTGGGAAAAGTTTCTCCTAATCCAATGGTTGGGGCTGTGATTGTTTGTGATGATAAGGTTATCGGAGAGGGGTTTCATGAATACTATGGAGGTCCTCATGCAGAGGTGAATGCGATAGCTTCCGTTCAAGACCCCACTTTGTTGGAACGCTCTACTATGTATGTGAGTTTGGAGCCTTGCTGCCACTATGGGAAAACTCCTCCTTGTGCGGATTTGATCATAGAAAAGAAGATCCCTAATGTAGTGGTCTGCAACAGAGACCCATTTGAAGCGGTAGATGGCAAAGGTATCGAAAAATTGCGGAGTGCTGGAGTTAATGTGCAGGTGGGTGTGAAGGAGGACGAAGGGCGATGGCTGAACCGTCGTTTCTTCACTTTCCATGAGCAGAAAAGACCTTATGTCATTTTGAAATGGGCACAAAGTGCGGATGGATTCCTTGACAAGCTTCGTCTTTCTGCAGAAGAGAGTCCGCTGAAGATTTCAACACCAGAAACATTAGCTTTGATGCACGAATTTCGTTCAAAGGAGAGTGCGGTCATGGTGGGTCCCAACACCGCAATTATGGACAACCCTTCGTTGACGGTTCGTTTGGCGGAGGGAAAACAACCATTAAGAGTGTTGCTTGACAGGGATTTGAAAGTGCCGACGACCGCTAAACTGTACGATGGAAGTTGTCCTACACTGGTATTGACGAAAAAAAGTTCTGAACAGACTTTCCCGAATGTTAAATTTGAGACTTGTCGATTCCACAATGATGGAGGCATTGACTATTCTGATTTTTTCAGGGTGCTTTATGAAAATAGGGTAGAGTCTTTGATTGTCGAAGGAGGACGTTTGCTTTTACAGAATTTACTCGATGTTGGAATAGGCGATGAGTTGCGGGTGGAGACCAATAGGACGCTCTTTGTGGGGAAAGGAGTTGAGGCACCACACTTTAAACAAGGTGAAAGTGGGTATGAAAAATATCATTTTCAGGAAGTCGACGACAACGAGATTGTCTGCTATCGAAAGGTGAATGGTCTGTTAACCCTTTAAGAGAAAAAAGTAGAAGATGTTCTGGGAAATTGCATATTGGATCGGTTATGTCATAATCTTGTTCACTACAGTAGGTAGTGTCTGTATGATTTTATTGGAAAATAGAAACCCTCTTAAATCAATTGCTTGGATATTGGTGTTTCTGTTTTTGCCGATAGTTGGCGTGCTTTGTTATTTCTTGTTTGGAAAAAAATTCAGAAAAAAACGTGTGATTTCGAGGCGAAGTCTTCGTCGTGCAGAACTTTATGAGGCAACTTGTCATCGTAAAGCGACCTCTATTCCTGCGGATGTTCCTCAGCGGTCGATTGCCGTGTTAGCAGAGGGGAATAGCGACGCACCCTTTTTCGAGAAGAATGCAGTGGAGATTTTCACGGAGGCCAGTCTGCTTTATGAGAAGATGTTTGATGACATAAAAAATGCCCAGCACCACATCAATCTGGAATACTATATTTTCGCACCTGATAAGATTGGACAACGGATGATGGAGGCTTTAAAAGAGAAGGCGCACGAGGGCGTTGAAGTTCGTGTCATCATTGATGATGTGGGAAGCTGGAATTTTAGAAAAAAACATGAAGAAGAACTTCGAGAGGCTGGCGTTGAGGTTGAACGTTACCTGCCGGTTCACCTTTCTCTTTTTAGCAGTCGCGTGAATTATCGAAACCACAGAAAAGTTTTGGTGATTGATGGAAAGATTGGGTATACAGGAGGAATGAACATTGCAGACCGTTATGTTGATGGAGTGAAATGGGGCGTTTGGAGAGACACTCACTGTCGATATGAAGGCCCGGTTGTTTTAGGTTTGCAGAATGTCTTTTTTGAAGATTGGTATTTTGTTCGCCAAGTTTTGATTAGTGATGAGTATTACTATCCAGTGCCGAAACCTTGTGGAGAGGTGAATGTTCAGACTGTTGTCAGCGGCCCTGATATGGAGTGGGAAGCCATCATGCAAATATTTGCGAAATCATTTTCGATGGCCAATAAACGTGTTTTTATTGAGACCCCCTACTTTTTGCCTCCCGAGAGTCTTGTGACGGCGTTGCAGTCTGCCGCATTGTCTGGAGTGGATGTCCGCTTGATATTGCCTCGCAAGTCAGATGCGGTGTTGACATTGTGGAGTACTTTTTCTTACATCAGTGAGATGCTGAAATCTGGTGTGAAGGTCTATTTCTATCAACCCGGTTTTATTCATAGTAAAGTGGCCATCGTCGATGATGCGGTCTCTTTTGTGGGAAGTGCGAACATGGATTTCCGTAGCTTTGAACAAAATTTTGAGTTAAATACAATTGTTTATGACGAAAAGACTACGAGCCAGCTGATTGAAATGTTTGAAAATGATTTGGCAAATTCAGAACAGGTGTCCGAAGTTGAGTGGGAAAAGAGATCCAATTTAAATAAAATCATGGAGTCGATTGCCCGCTTGTGTAGTCCTTTGTTATAATAAAAAAAGAAATATATGAAAGATATGAATGAGTTTTTGCAGATGGAGGAGAAAATCGTAAAGATTTTGAAGACTGTTTATGACCCTGAAATTCCTGTAGATATATATGAGTTGGGTCTGATTTACAATATTGATGTGAAAGATGGTGACGTGACAATTGATATGACGCTGACAGCGCCAAGTTGTCCGGCAGGGGACTTTCTGATAGAAGATGTGCAGCAGAAAGTTCAGAGTGTGGAGGGTGTCAAGTCAGTGAAGGTGAACTTGGTGTTTGAGCCAGAATGGACAAAGGAGAGGATGTCAGAAGAGGCATTGCTCGAATTGGGTATGTTATAGCAAACGATTGTTTGGGAAATGATGGAGGAGACTAAAAAAGTATATTTTGCTTCAGATGCTCACTTAGGTTCAGACCTGTTTGGAGACCCATTAGAACGTGAGAAAAAACTTGTGCGTTGGATGGATATGATAAAGCCTACCGCCAAAGCTTTGTATCTTGTGGGAGATATGTTTGACTATTGGTTTGAATATAGGGATGTCGTCCCCAAAGGATATGTGAGGTTTATCGCAAAGATGGCGGAGTTCGTGGATGATGGCATACCCGTTTTCCTTTTTGTCGGCAATCATGATATTTGGATGTTCGACTATTTTCAAAAGGAGGTGGGAGCAACCGTGATTGATGGCACATACGAGACTGAGATGGATGGGAAACGCTTTTTCCTCTCTCATGGTGATGGTTTAGGAGATCCGAGTCGATCATTTAGGTTTTTGCGCGCTGTTTTCAGAAATAAGGTTTGTCAGGTCTTGTATAAAAGTATCCACCCACGTTTGACTGTCCCTTTCGGTTACGCGTGGTCTCGTAATAGTCGTGCAAAGAAATTGAAAGCCTCCAACAATGGGACAGTACAAGAAACCCAATACATGGGGGAGGATAAAGAACATTTAGTACTGTTTGCTAAAGAGTATGTGAAAACACATCCGGTGGATTTCTTTGTTTTCGGTCATCGTCATATCGAATTGAACCTAATGATCTCTCCGCAGAGTAGGGTGGTGATATTAGGCGATTGGTTGACTCATTTTTCGTATGGTGTGTGGGATGGAGAGAATTTTTGCATGGAGGTTTTTGATTGAAAATCATGTCAAAATATGCTATTTAGCAGAAAAAGAAACACTTCGTTCTCATAACATGAAAATAAAATAAATTTTGTTAAAAAAAGCGTCTCTTTTTTTTGTTATTTGAAAATACTTTGATTAAGTTTGCATTATTGGATGTCATTTAGTTTCCTGATAAGACGAGAACTTCCAATACGAAGAGTGTTAATAGAGTGTGGGTTTGTCGTGGATTCATGCTCGTTTCTGTAGAGTAATTTAAAAATATTGTGATATGAGAAAAGAAAGTTTATTCGTTGCTTCTTTGCTTTGTGCAGGGGTATTGGTCGGATGTGGTGGCAATCAGGGCGGAGATTCTTCGTGCTCAAGCCAAGGACCTGAACTTAATCGTATGAAGTGTGAATTCGTTCCAGATGGAGGCGAAGCAGTCATTTTCGGAAAGAATCTAACAAATGCACAGATTATTTTCCCGGGAGATTTGGTTGCCGATGTGGTAGAACAGAATGATACAATGGTTCGTGTGATCGTTCCAGAGGGAACTAAAGAGGGTCGTGTTAAGGCTACTACAGCAAATGGTACGAAGACGTTGTCTAAATTCTTCTTCCGTGACGACCGTAATACAATCGTGAATTTTGATCGTCGCCGTTCAACTTGGGGAGGTTATGACCCAATGGAGGATGATGGTACGTTGATCACTGGTACTTTGGAGATGGGAGACTCTATTACTCCGTTCCCTAATGGTGCTAAGTTGCCAGAACCATGTAGCGATAAATACGGTTTGCTCTATGGTGTTTATGATACTCCATGGTCAATGAACCAAAGTATGTACTACCAGTATGTGGCGAACCCTGCAGAAGGTGGTCGCGGACCAATCTCTGTTGCTGGTCGTGTTTTTGAAAAATATGATTTGGAGGAGTTGGCTCTCAAGTTTGAGGTCTATGTTCCAAAAGAGGTTGCTTACAAGGGTATTAGAACTGAGATTTTCTTCGGCCCTATCAACTCGCCAGACAAGCATGGTCGTGATTACTCTCCAATCTGTTTCTGGAAACCTTACGAGGGTACTGCTGACGGATTTAGCACCGATTCGTGGACTACTGTGACAATTCCTTTGACTGAGTTCTGCCACAAGACAACCACTGATGATCCAGATCCAGAATATACTTACAAGGATAAGTTGAAGCAAGCTACTAACTTCTCTTTCCTAATGTTTGGTCAACCAGAGGGTACTCCTCAAGTTTTGATGTGTGTGGATAACTTCCGTATCGTACCTATCGTAGACTAATGTTGATCTTATGAAAAAAATAGAGGCGGGTTTTCTCCTGCCTCTTTTTTTTGATTTCTTTTCATGCAAAAAAAAGACTCGACCTCTTGTTGGATGGCCGAGTCTTGTGTGTTTTCTCATGTTAGGATGTTCGGGCGTGCAAGCCCGATTGTTAGAAAGGCATGGGCTCTTGTTCAGAAGAGAATGAGTTCTCTTCGGGCATGGAAGCTCCCACTGCATTGTTGCTTGTTTGGTTGTATCGGGATGAGTAGGGTTTGGGTTTTGCAAAATCGTCTTCCAAGTTTTGGAAGCGGGCTAATTCTGCTTTAAATCTTAATCTTACATCCTCTACTGAACCGTTACGATGTTTTGCGATGATGATTTCTGCGACACCTCTGAGGTCATCCCCCGTATTGGGATCCTCTGTAATCTTATAATACTCAGGACGGTGAATAAAGATAACCATGTCGGCATCTTGCTCAATTGCTCCAGACTCACGCAAATCCGCAAGTCCGGGTCTTTTGTTCTCTGATTTCTCAACTCCACGATTCAGCTGAGAAAGCGCAATGATAGGTATGTCCAATTCTTTTGCTAATTGCTTCAGTGAACGTGAAATCATGGACACCTCCTGCTCACGGCTGCCAAACTTCATTCCGCTGGCGTTCATCAACTGTAGGTAGTCTATGACAATCATTTTGATTCCATGGTCTTTGGCAAGCCTTCTTGCCTTTGTGTTCAATTCCATGATGGATAATCCCGCTGAGTCGTCCAAGTAGATCGGAAGCGACTCCAAATCCCTTGATCTTTGCATCAACGTTTCCCATTCGTATCTTTCCAGATGTCCATTTTTAATTTTGTCGGCAGTGATTTCACAAGCGTTGACGAGCAGACGGTTGACCAACTGTACGTTGGACATCTCAAGGGAGAAAACTGCGATTGGAACTCCCATTTCTGCAATGTTTTTTGCCATTGAAAGAATAAAAGCGGTCTTACCCATGGCAGGACGTGCTGCCACGATTATGAGGTCGGAACGTTGCCATCCAGATGTGACTTTGTCCAAAACGTGGAATCCACTGGCGATTCCACTCAATCCACTGCGTTGTTTGGCAGCCTCTTCCACTCTTCGGATTGATTCACCCACGACCGCATCAATTTTGACGAAATCTTTTTTTAGACTTTTATTTGAGATTTTAAACAGTTCGCTCTCTGCCATTTGCACAATCTCATCGACATCCATTTGCTCGTTGAAAGCCAATTTTTGTATGTTGGTAGAGAAGTTGATGAGATGTCTCGCCAAGGATTTCTGTGCAAGAATGCTGGCATGATATTCGATGTGGACGGCAGAGGTGACACTTGCTGTTAATTTGACGATTTGGTATGCTCCTCCCACCTCTTCCAACTTTCCTTGTTGGGTTAGCTTGTTCTGCACAGTGAGCATATCGATTGGCTCCTGCTTTAATGCTAATTCGTTGATGGCTTCAAATATCGTCTTGTTTGCCTCTTTGTAAAAACATTCAGGGGTCAAGATTTCGCAAACCAAACTATACGCGTCTTTTTCCAACATCAATGCGCCCAATACAGCCTCTTCAAGTTCTACCGCTTGGGGAGGAAGCTTGGTGTAATTGTTTATTTCCTTGTCCCTATTGGGGGTTCTCCTTCTTGGAACATTTGAAATCTCTTCTTGTGCCATTTTTTTTTCTCTTATTTTATTGCTGCTTATGTATTACAATTCGTAAGGAAGATTCTCCATTTTTTACTCTCGTCTTCCGTATTTGCAAAGTTAGTTTATTTTATTCGATTTATTAAAACTTATGGTGAGTTCTATAAATTTCACCGTTTCTAATTAAGGCAACTTCTGTAAATTACGGTTTTATATTTGCGGCTCATAACACATTCACTTGCACCCCTGCGCAAGTGCTATAAATCACTTGTGGAAAACGAAAAAAAACTATTTGTGTTTTATCCAAAAAATAATAGAAATTTTTATTGAAATTGTTAATAACTTAAAATTCTGAAAATCAGAAATTTAAGCCATGTAATTTTATTTGTTAATAACTATCTATTTGAAATTTTTATAGTTTCCAAGAAAGGAAGTAATATTGCAGTGCAAAACAAAAAAAAAGTGAAACAAGGCGAGAGAGCGTTGGTTTGAAAATTAAGTAAGAGGGAATTTTCAGAATTTGAGATTGTTATACGCAAATCGAAAAAAACATAATCATCAAAGTTAAAAAGGATAGAGTGTAAGGTTTAGATTGTGGATTTTCCCCAATGATTTTCAAATTGATTATTCAAAAGATACTTTGTTTCATAATTAATATGTTTTTTTGATTTGCAGTGGGGAGGGCTCCGGAGTGATCCGCAGTCCTTCTTTTTTGTCTTTTTGCTTGCGGACTGCAAATAAATAGTTTTTTGTTAATATGACAAAATGAAAAATGAAGTTTTATGAAAAAAAAATAGGCGGTTTTTTAGAACTCTCTAAAAACCATTTGGTTATATATTTTTCTTTGTCAGGCGTTTTTTTTCAAAAAAAAATGCGGAGCCTGAAGAGGTGTCCGCATTAAAATATATAGGGAGGCTACTATAAATTTCCGTCTACAATAAAAACGTATAAATCGCAGAAATAGAACCCTGCAAAATTAAGAAGTTTTGTAAAATCACTCATTCCAAATCTTCCAAGAGGCGATGGCCTGTCCTTGTAGCATCTCCAAACCATTTTGAATGGTTGCTCCATGTTTTTCTCCAATCTCGCAGAATCGGGTTAGCAGAGGATTGTAGATTAGGTCGTATAGATAATTTTTATCATTTAAATATTGGTATGGAATGTTGGGCGCATCATCAATATTGGGGAACATTCCGATAGGGGAGCAGTTAATGATGATGTTATACTCTTGTAGAATTTCTGCGTTCAGTTCGTCATAGGAGAATTGCCCCTCTTTAGGACTCCTTGATACAAATCTCGATTCAATGCCTAATTCATTCAAAACGTAGCGAACGGCCTTTGACGCACCTCCTGTTCCTAATATTATCGCCTTATTGTGAAGAGTTTTCAGATGAGGGGTGAAAGATTCCTTAAAGCCAATCACATCCGTGTTATACCCCTTTAACAATGTCTTGTCTCCTTTTCGGACGAATTTCACTGTGTTGACTGCACCTATTGCTTGTGCGGTAGGATTTAGTTCATCTAAAAAAGGTATGATCTCCTCCTTGTAGGGTATTGTCACGTTCAGTCCTACTAAGTCGGGGTCTTTTTTCAATTCTTCAAATTGTTGTATGTTCTCCAACTCATATAGTTCATACTCTGCATCGATGCCTTCGTTTTTGAATTTCTCGGAGAAAAATTTTTTTGAGAACGAATGCCCCAATTTTTTGCCTATTAATCCAAATTTTCTCATGTCAGTCAAACATTTCAGGGGTTATGGTGATATAGCAAGTGTCCTTTCCTGCATTGATGTAGGCTGTGTCTTTTTGAAGGTTGAGGATTTTATGGTGTGTCCCATGGTTGAAAGATATGCTTTTCAATGCGGAAATCGACTGTGTCTTGTACTTTGGCTGTCCGATGAACTTGTCTTCAAACATGTAAAGCTCCGCAGTAGCGATTATCTCCGAACCTTTTGCGGGAACAAACGTCTCTGTCTTTCCTTTATTAGTTTCTTGGAAGTACGTGTCAATGTCCAAATCTTCATCAAACATATTGATGACTTTGTAGACGTAGCCATGTTTTTTGGCTAAGGATAAGGTGCTTTCCCTAACCTCTAAACGATATTCGCCAACACCATCTACTTCAAAAGGACCTTTCCACTCTTTCCTGTAACAAAGTTCTTCTGAGGTGCGAGATTGGTCAAGTAGGGAAATTTTTAGATTTTCTATTTTAAACATGGTGACACTTGTCTCCACATCCCAAATCTTCTCACTTGTAATGCCGATTCTCTTTGCTATCTGTAGAGTTTCTCCATATAGAAGAGTGTCCGACTTCGGCTTCTCTTCGTCTTGGATACGGTAGTTGATGACGACGGGAAGCTCCTCCTTGAGCATATTAGAGACAGTGTAGATATAGTCATACTCCTCTGTTTTGCAGGAAGTAAACAATAAAAAGATCGAAAAGAAAGATATAAAGAATCTCTTGTTTTTCATGAAAATATTTTTAAAAAAAATCTTGCATGTCAGGGTCATCTTTAACATCTGGGAAAAATTCCAAAAAGATTGCCTGTTTAGTTTCATGCCAATTCTCTGTTTTTGCGATATAGGACAATGCTAATTTTTTGTCCCCTAACGCATAGTGAGTCATGGCGAATAGAAGAGTGAGGTTTTCTGTGTTTTCGTCAATCTCTTCAACGCGTCTGAGGTAGGAGAGTGCTTCGACGTACTCCTGTATCTCGAAGCATTCTGTTGCGAGAGTGTATAGCGCATACTTGTTGTTCGGGTCTATTTCAAGCGCCCGAAGCATATACTCTTTCGCCTCTTCATATTGACCAGACAAATATAAGATGGCAGCTTGCAATCGGTGGTGTTCGGAGTTGTTAGGGTCTTTTGCCAGCAGTTGGTCGCACCATTTCTGAGCCTCTTTGGGATTCTTCTGCTGAAGTGCCAATTCACATAGGCAAAATTTTGTGCTTAGATTGTCTGGATCTATACGTAGCGCACGTTCAAACATCTCTTTCGCTTGCTCCATCTGCTGTAGAGACATGTAGCAATCCGCTATGAAATTATAACATTCTGCTGTTTCTCCTGTGAGGTCTGTGTACTCCTCAAAAAGTGGAATCGCCTCTTTGTATTTCATGTCAGAAAAGAGGCTGTTTGCCTTTAACCATAGGCTGGAGGTGTCTTGAGGGTCGATGGTGTAAGCATAGTCGAACGCTTCCGCCGATTTAGAATATTTCCCTCCAAAAAAGTGGAGATAGCCCAACGCCATCCATGTCTGTTTTGAGTAGGGGTTGAAGTCCAGCACTTTTTCGTAGCACATTTCCGCCTTCTCTTTATTGCCTGACTTTTCGTAGACAATCCCCAGTTCAAAAAGAGCCTCCTCGTTGTCCCCCCTTTCGTTGGTGTATCGGGACGCTTGCTCAAGGTAGTGTATGGCGAGGTCATACCTCTCCATGCTACGGTATGCTGTTCCGATGTCTACCAATGTGCCGTAGAGAAATGGGTCTTCTGGGTCATTCAGTTGTCTGAAGATTTCGTCGGCCTCCGCATCCTTTTTTAAATTAAGAAGCAGTTTGCCTTTCGTCAGCATTAAATCTACATTGCCTTCATCTAATGCAAGAGCCTTGTTGATGATGTCAAAGGCCTTGTCTAAGTTTCCCTGAGACGCAAAGAGGCGTGCCCGGCAATCCATGATGTCCGGAGAAAATGGGTGTTTTGTTTCCCCCATCTGCAAGACCTGTTCGCAGCGAAGATAGTTGTCTTCACTAATAAAGTGGTCGAAAAGAAATATGAGGTCATCCTCGTCATAGTCAAAAGATGGCGTGTGTGTTCCTTTCCCGTCTACCATGCGGATGAAGTCGTCAATCAATCGCAACTCCTCTTCAGATTCAAGATACGCAGATTCGTCAAATCTCATAAGCAAATACATTTTTTGCAAATCTATTGATTCATAACTAAAAAAAACAGAAAAGGGACGCTTTTTTATTAACAATGTATAGGAGAGGTGCATTTTTTTGCTTTTTTCTCCTTTATTTTTCCTTTTGTACTCTTCTTTGTCGAGGATTTTTACTATATTTGTGCGTTTTTCAAAATAGAAATAAAAAAAGTTTTAGAATAAAAAATTCGAGAGATTCATGAAAAGAGTTTATTTAGCGGTCTTTGCCGCAATCCTTTCGGTATCTGCGTTGTTCGGACAAGGTCAGTTTGTTGACTTGTCTGGTTCATACAACGGAAAGGTTAAGTACGCTTCCGGAAAAAATGTTTATTTGATGGATGAGTACAAGTTGGACTACAACTACAAAATGGTTATGGGAGAACCAACCTGCTCCGCAAATGTAACGTGGACGAGAAACAACTCGTTTACTGTCAACAAGAAAAGTGTGAATTATGCGAAGTTGAGTAAGCATCCTGATTTGAAGATGCGTTTCGATTTGATGGTGCCGGATTCTGCTGTTTTTACTTACACTATCTTGTTGTTCTCTGAACAATCAAATTGCTATATAGCTTCTACAAAGACTTCCATTACAGTTCCTTATGTTGAAAAGGCAGGTTCATCGGTTGCACCGGTTGCTCCAGTGAAATTGTCATGGAGAGAGTCATTCTCTGATGTTGTGTTAGGTAAACAGACAAAGGAGAAGCCGGGAGTTGTGATTCCAGATGCTTCATTGGAAAAGGCGTTTGAGGCAGACCGATTGACTATCGGAAAGATGGATAAGTCTCAAAAAGGATTCCCATTCCGTTTGCGTAAAGTCTTTAAGAACGCCAGCAAAATTGAGATCGTGAATGTTACCGCTACGTTTAAGTGGAATGACGCTAACTACGACTACATTGTTGACGAGTTGAACCGTAGAGAACTGTTGACTAAAAATTATTTGGCAGGAAATGAGCAAAAAGGTTACGATGAATATTTTAAAGATCGTAAGTATGCTCCAGCAATTGGAATCAATAGCAAAATGTTCTGGAATACTACAGTTCGTCCGGTAGACATTTGGATGGATGCTATCAAGGAGGGCGACCGCCTTTATGGAGAGCAAAAATGGGATGAGGCTGCCTCTTATTATCGTGTAGCGATGAATGCGGCTCCTGATATGGTTTACCCGGCAGCTCGTATTGAGAAGATAAAAAAATATAAAGAGTATAAGGCGAACAGAAACGTGGGTGATTTGGAGCTTGTGTATGTAGAAGGAAAGAATGGAATGAAATCTTTCTATATGAGCAAAACAGAGATTACGCAAGCGCAATGGTCTCGTGTGATGGGAACTCGCCCTTCTTCTTTCAAAGGACGTAATTATCCAGTGGAGAATGTTTCTTGGGAAGATGCTCAAGCTTATATCAAGGCTTTGAACAAGGAGACTGGTATGAATTACCGTTTGCCTCGTATGGAAGAGTGGGAATATGCAGCTAAGGGAGGTGCGAAAGGTGTCTCTACAGAATATGCAGGAGGAAACAATCTTAATGAGGTATCTTGGTGCGCTTACAACTCAGGCGAACGTACTCACGAAGTTGCCACCAAGACACCAAATGAGTTGGGACTTTATGATATGACAGGAAATGTCAGTGAGTGGGTAGTTGACCAATATGACAAAGTGACCCGTTTCATCAAGGGAGGTTCTTGGTCGGATGATGCTTCTAATTGTGTGATTTCTTCTTCTGAGAAAGTTCCTGTTAAACACAAGAGCAATAGTGTTGGATTCCGTCTTGTACAAGACGAGTAAAATCTGAAACGAGAAATTGTAGAATAAAAAGTAAAATATCAATTCAAAAGAAAATGAAGAAAAATATATTATATGCATTGTTCGCATGTGGTTCTTTGTTGGTTGGTGCTGAGGCGTATGCTCAGACAGAGGTTTCTCCAGCAGATATGCAGGCGAGAGAATTGTATTACCAAGCATTGAACAAGTTTGACCAAAAGTCGTACGAAGATGTTGTGAAACTTTTGAATATGGCAGAGGCGAAGTTGAAGGAGAGTAATGCTCGTATCAATTATCTTCGTGCCCGTGCTCAATACGCTTTAGGAAATGATGTAGAGACTCAAAAGGCATGTAAAAACTATTTTGCATCTCCTTTGGTGAAGGATGAAGGGTATGCGCTAATGAATACCATCAATGAGGAGGTCTCTATCCGTTTGGACTCTTTGAATAAAATCAGATACGAGAAAGCTCTCGCTGAAAGGGAAGCTGCTGCTGCAAAAGAAGAGGCTGAAAAAATCGCCGCAAAGAATCGTGCTGAGGTGATGAAGCAGGCTGCAGAAAGACGCGCAAAAGATATTGAGGCTCAAAAACTTTTGAAGGAGGAGGAGTTGACGAAGTTTAAAGCTGTTCAGGCAAAAAACACTAAAGAGGCATACCAACAGTTTATCTACGATAATCCTTCTGGTTTTTATGTAGAACAAGCGAAATCAGAAATGAAGAAGAAGTGGCCTGCTCCGGTTCGTGTCTTGCGTAAAAATAAATATGGATACGTTAATAAGGCGGGAGACTTGGTAGTAAAGGCTAAGTATGATTACGGTTCAGATTTCGTTGAAGGAATGGCTCGTGTCTCTAAGGCAGGTAAATATGGATTTGTCAATGATATGGGTAAGGAGATTATTCCTTTGATTTACCAAAGTGCAAGTAATTTCAACTACGGATATGCTGTAGTGAAGAGCGCAGATAATGAAGCGTTCTTTGTGAATACAAAGGGTGAAAAAATGAATGACATCATCTATAATGATGCAAAGGCGTTTAGCGAGGGACTTGCTGCAGTGGAAAATGAATTTTACAAATATGGATTTATTGATGTAGAAGGAAATGAGGTGATCCCTTGTGAGTTTGCTACAGTCTCTTGGTTTAAAGAGGGGTTGGTGGCAGTTTCCAAGAAAATGGATAATGGAAAGACTCTTTTCGGCTACATTGATAAAGAAGGAAAGTCTATTACTCAATTCGAGTATGAGGCTGCTAATGATTTCCAAGGTGGTGTAGCTTGTGTAAAGAAGAATGGTAAGTTTGGTTTGATTGACAAATTTGGTGGTCCAATCACAGAGTGCGAGTATGACTATATCTCATCTTTCAACAATGAAGGTTATGCTTTGGCAAAGAAAGGTGGATGGGATGTCTACTTGGATAGAAACGGTGAGTCATGGGCTAAGGCTAACGGAAAATACATTAAGGTTAGCTACTAATCCTTGTTAATAAAAAAAATCGAGAAAAACAGTCGATTTTAGGATAGAAAAATGAGACGGCTTTGGTCGTCTCGTTTTTTTCTGCTAATTTAGTATTTGTTAAAAAATAAAAAAATAAGACTACAATGGCGGAACAGCAATTTCATACTGAAGAAGAAAGAATGATGATAGATAAAGCGTATAATGAAATGCTTCAGGTTTATTTATCATCTTCTCATCGTGGAAAAGTGGAGATTATCGAGAAGGCGATGCGTTTTGCCACGAATGCGCACCAAGGTGTTCGTCGTCGTTCTGGTGAACCTTATATCATGCATCCGATCGCTGTCGCGACGATTGTTGCCAAAGAGATAGGAATGGGTTCTACCTCCATTTGTTCAGCACTCCTTCATGATGTTGTGGAGGATACTGAATATACCGTGGAGGATTTGGAGAATATCTTCGGAAAAAAAATCGCACAGATCGTTGATGGTTTGACGAAGATTTCGGGAGGAGTCTTTGGAAAAGAGGCATCTGCTCAGGCTGAAAATTTCAGAAAACTGCTTTTGACGATGTCGGAGGATATTCGTGTCGTCTTGATTAAGATTGCAGACCGCCTCCATAATATGCGTACGTTGCAGTCTATGCCCCCAGCTAAGCAATTTAAAATTGCAGGGGAAACTCAATATATTTACGCTCCGTTGGCGAACCGTTTAGGCTTGTATGCCATTAAGACAGAGTTGGAGGATTTGAGTTTCAAATATGAACACCCTGAAAAGTATGACATGTTGCATAAACTGTTAGAAAAAGATAGGGAGGAGAGGGAGAACCTATTTACCTCTTTTGCTCAGCCGATCAGAAGGAAATTGGAGGACATGGGGTGCCAGTTTGAAATTTTAGGTCGTGTGAAATCTATCTACTCCATTTGGAAAAAAATGCAAGCAAAAAACATCCCTTTTGAAGAGGTTTACGATTTGTTGGCTCTTAGAATCATTTTTGATCTGAAAGAGGGGGAAGATGAAAAATCAACTTGTTGGGCAATATATTCTGCAGTGACCGATGTCTATAAACCGCATCCGGAACGTACAAGAGATTGGGTGAGTACACCAAAGTCGAATGGTTATGAGGCGTTGCATGTGACCGTTATGGGACCGCATGGACAGTGGATTGAGGTGCAAATCAGAAGTCGAAGAATGGACGATATTGCAGAGAAGGGATTCGCGGCTCATTGGAAATATAAGACCGGAGAAAAAGATGATTCTGAATTGGAGAAGTGGTTGCAGACTATCAAGGAACTTTTGGAGAATCCAGAACCTAATGCGATTGATTTTTTGGATACATTCAAGTTGAATCTTTTTGCATCTGAAATTTTTGTCTTCACACCTTCAGGAGAAATCAAAACACTTCCGCAAGGAGCTACAGCATTGGATTTCGCCTTCTTCCTTCATACTGATATGGGAATGCATTGTATCGGTGCAAAGGTGAATCATAAATTGGTGCCGCTCAGTTATGTGTTGAAAAGTGGAGATCAGGTGGAGATACTGACATCTAAAAAACAAGTTCCAGAACCGGAATGGATCAGTTATGTGGTGACAGCAAGGGCGAAAGGAAAACTTAGATCTCTTTTCAAAAAAGAGTTCAAGACTTTTACTGCGAAAGGAGAGCATGATCTGAAAGTTTATTTGGAAGAAAATGGTCAGAAGATGTCGCCAGACAGTCTTTCAAAGGTGATGGACTATTTTAAGGAAACCAATAAAGATGAGTTGTTCTACAAAATTGGAAAGTCTGTTTACAATCTTTCTGAATTGTCAAATGGAGTCTTTAAAACGCAAAGCAAGTGGTTGAGGTATTGGAATCTTACATTCAAGAAGGATGGGAAAAGCACCTCTTTGCCTTTCTTTGGCAATAAAAAGGTGGATACGAAGAAGACTCTTACATTGGATGAGGAGAAGGCCGGACTTACTTATAGGATTGCGGATTGTTGCCAGCCGATACCGGGTGATGACATATTGGGATTTATGGAGGAAGATGGAATGCTTTCTGTTCATAAAAGACAGTGTCCTGTGGCAATGAAATTGAAATCCAATTATGGCGAGCGTATCATTTCTGCAGTTTGGGAGACTCACAAGTTGTTGTCTTTCCCGGCTACAATCGAGATAAAAGGTGTAGACCGATTGGGTGTTCTTTGTGAAATCATTCGTACCATTACGGAGGAGCATGCCATCAATATCAGTAAACTGAATGTCGATACCAAAGATGGAATTTTTGAATTGTTTGTTACTCTTTATGTCCATGATGTGGAGGATGTTAATAATCTTTGTATGGACCTGATGAAGAATAGCAATGTAAGTTCCGTGAACCGTGTGGAATTAAATATGGGAGGAAGATAGACTTAGGGTCTCTCTTCTTCTTTTTTGCAATACGATGTTTCCTCCTAATACCTAAACTTTTTTAATTTTTTTATGAGAAGATTTTTGGTTGGTGTTTTTTGTTTTCTTTTTTTACATGGAGTTCATGCTTTGTGTCCATGGATGTCTCCCGAAAATGTGGTGGCTTCCTGTTCTAAGAGATCTTCTTTGAACGCAGCGTATAAAGCGCAACCTACAATGCTTTTTGGAAATTATTCGACATCCACGACAAGAAGTGAAGAGACCATTGAGGTTGCTTCCAATGATCCCGTTTGTGAAGGAGGCGATTTGTCGCTTGAGGTAATCAACGCCCCAGTTCATGCTACGTTCCAATGGACTGGTCCGGATGGTTTTGAATCAATTGAAAAGAATCCTGTAATTAGTGATGTGACGAATTTGGCATCTGGCACCTATTACATGACGATGACCCATGATGGAATTTCGTCCGACCCTGTTGCATTGGAAGTGGTTGTCTATCCGACGGTCTCTGTTTATGATACTGCAATGATCAAGCCGGGAGAGTATTATAAGTTTGGAAACATAAAGTATGGTTCTGCAGGGGATTTCAAACAAAAATTGAAAACTAAAGATGGTTGCGACAGCATTATTTACTTGCATTTGATAAAGGACGTGCCAGCTATCCCTGATGCTCCGGAGGATGGTTGCCCATGGGGTAGCCCTGATGAGGTTACCGTGTTTTGTACGGATGAAAATCCTTTAGGAATAACCTATAGAGCAAACAAGTTGTCCACATCAGTGATGAACTTTGGAGAGTGTGGAACGACAAAAAAATCGAAATTCCGCTATTTCTCTATAGAGGATATTTTGTTCATAGACTCAGTCAGTTTGCTTCGTGAGAGTGGAGAGTGTGATTATTTGGATTGTTATGCTGTGAAGTACGAACAAAAAATTGACGAGATATATGAAAACGCAACGGTTTACCAATCTTGCGAATATCGATCTACAGGATGTATGAGGAAGGTGGTGAATCCTGCTTGGTATGCGTTTCAAATAGAAGAGGGCGGAGAACTTGCTTTGAAAATCAGCCATTCAGAAGGAGAAGATATTGATTTTGCTTGTTGGGGCCCTTTCTATGGAGATTCAAAAATAGAGATGCTCAACAAAGTTTGTGAGGAGGGGTTGTTGGATGATGATAAATTGCCGAATGCCGCTCCTTCTGATGATTGGGATTTCACAAAAGAAAATTTCAGATCGGAATGGGACTATCCTTATGGTAATCTTAGAGACTGCTCATATTCTCATAGTTCGTTAGAATATTGCTATCTTCCAGAAACCCAGAAAGGGGAGTGGTATATTCTCGTGATTTCTAATTATACCTTGTCTGGAGGTTATATCTCTTTTAATAAGTACTCTGGCTCTGCCACTACGGATTGTCATCAAATTGTTGATATAAGTTCCAATTCTCCTGTTTGCGAAGGTGATAATTTACGGTTGAGGGTGTTGAATGCTCCATTGTCTGCCACCTTCCAATGGGAAGGTCCGAATGGTTTTGTTTCTACAGAACGAAATCCTTCTATAGTGGGGGTAACGAGTGATGCTTCTGGAACTTACTATTTGACGTTGTTCAATAATGGGGAGAAATCCGAGCCTATGCCGTTAAATGTTGTGGTTAATCAGCTTGAGGCTTTCGATACTGTTTACATTCAAAAAGGTGAGGTGTATGAATTGGGCGAAGAGGTTTATAGTGAGTCAGGAGACTATGTCTATTCCACGAAATCTAAAAATGGATGTGATAGTATCACCCGATTACACTTGGTGGTAGACGATGAGCCAGTCGCTGTAACCTTGAAGCATAATTCACCAGTGTGTGAAGGAGCGGTGATTGAAATCGAGGCGTTAGGAGTTCCAGATGATGCGGTGTTACAGTGGCGCACCCCAAAGGGTGAGACGAGCGATCTGCGCAAATTCCATGTCGAAGGCGCACAAATCTCTGATGCGGGTCTCTACTCTCTAACTGTCACTTTAGCAGGTGGAAAGAAAATAGCTCCGATTGATGTATTAGTGGAGGTTAATTCATCTTATGTGGTTTACGACACTGTGATGGTGGAACATGGAGGATACTATGAGTTGGAGGGTGATGTTTATGAGGCGAATAATGATTATGAGATTATATATCATACAGTTATGGGGTGTGATAGTGTGGTGAACCTACATTTGACTGAAAAAGAGATGGAAAAACCTGATGTTGGAGAAGAGGAGAAGCCAGAAACACCAGAAGAGGACGTTCCGGAAGACGAACAGGAAGAGGAACAGGGAAAAGTTCCGGAAAAGGAACATCCAAAAGTGGATTTGCCAGAAGAAGGGGAGGACGTAACACTCATACCTTCTCCTGTTTTCTCCCCAAATGAAGATGGTATCAATGATTTATGGGAAATTGAGGGTGTCGAAAAGTTTCCCGATACGAAGGTGGAGATATATGACCGATATGGAAAATTGCTGGCATCCTATGACGGGTATGAAAACGACAAGGGGTGGGATGGAACGTATAATGGGGTGAAATTGCCTTCTACGGATTATTGGTATGTGATAACACTCCTTGAGACATCAAAAATTTATTACGGTCATTTTACCCTCATACGCAGGTGAAGTAAACACGAAACTTTGCTCCGTCCTTTTTCCTTATGAAGTAGGTGCTGTTTGTCGTTATGCTTTTGGATTGTCATAAAAACGAACGGACCACAAATTTTTTAGAATCTTTTTCATCTTCCAAGGTCGACTTCTTCAAACATTTTATTAAATTCGCACTTGTTAATTGTCTCTATAATCGTGGGTGTCGAGAAGAATGATAATAAGAGATTTGAGAAATAATATGTAAAAAGAAAAATAAGTATAGAATGAAACGTATAAAAAGTCTGTTTGTGGTTGCCGCATTGGCAGTGAGTGGTTTTTGTGTTGCGGCTTCTCTTGAAGCGAATCGAATACCTATGGATCCGAAACTTCGTTATGGTATTTTGGATAACGGATTGACCTACTATATTCGTCACAACGATGTAGTAAAGGAGCGTGCCGATTTTTACATAGCCCAGAATGTAGGGGCGATACTGGAAGAAGATAATCAAAATGGTTTGGCGCACTTCCTCGAACACATGGCTTTTAATGGAACGAAGAATTTCCCCGGGAAGATGATCATTGATTATTTGGAGACGATAGGAGTACAGTTTGGTAACAATATCAATGCTTATACATCCTTAGACGAAACGGTCTATAATTTGAAATCCGTCCCGACTGTCCGTCCCGGTATTGTCGATACCGCACTGCTGATTTTGCACGATTGGTCGGGGTATATTTCCCTCAACGAAGAAGAGATAGATAAGGAGAGAGGGGTGATTAGAGAAGAGTGGCGCACCCGTATGGATGCCAATCGTCGTTTGTGGAAAGCCTCCTTGCCTCTGTTATATCCTAATTCACAATACTCCAAAAGGGATGTCATCGGTGATACTGTCATCATCAATAATTTTGCTTATGACACATTGAGGGCATTCTATCATCGTTGGTATCGTCCGGATTTGCAGGCGATTGTTGTGGTGGGAGACATTGATGTAGATGTAGTGGAGGCGAAGGTGAAGGAGATGTGGAAAGATATTCCCAAAAGAGAGAATCCGGATGAGAGAAGAACCTATCCTGTACAGCCCAATGAAGAGCCGATAGTTGCTATTTTAACTGATGAGGAGGCGAAAAACTCCAGAGTCTCGATTACTTATCGCCATGCTCCTGTTCCAGATCAAATCAAAGCGAGCGAATATGGTTATCTCATCCACCTTTCTCATTCGTTGATAGAACGAATGATGAGTGATCGTTTGGATGAAATCGCCCTTAAAGCAGATGCTCCTTTTGCCGCAGGTTATGTCGGTATTGGCGAAGAGGTTCGTCCGATTGATGCCTTCATGCTTATGGCTGTGCCAAAAGAGGGCGGAGAAGCGATGGCTTTTGAAGCTTTGTTGATGGAAGCTGAGAGAATGAAGCGTTTTGGTTTTACAAATGCCGAATTGGACAGAGCAAAGTTAAACCTTCTTAGTGGGATGGAAAAATCCTATAACGAACGAGAAAAGACAAAAAACTCCTCTTATGTGAATGAATATGTGCGAAATTATCTGGATTTTTCACCGGCTCCGGGTATTGAGTGGGAATATGCGAAAATAAAAGAGTTGTTGCCTCAGATTTCATTAGAGGTCATTAATATATTGGCTAAAAAATTGGTGACAGAACGTAATCAGGTGGTTTCGATGACAGGACCGAAAAAGGAGTCCGTGAAATTTCCTTCAGAGGAGAAGGTTCGTTCTGAATTGGCTTTAATTAATACAAAAGAGGTACAACCATACAAGGAAAAAGTGATTGACCAGAACTTGATAGCCGATAAATTGAAAGCTCAAAAAGTGAAAAAAGAGGAGTCGTGCGATGCAATTGAGGGGGTAACCGTCTGGACTTTAGGAAATGGTTTGAAGGTAGTTCTACAACCAACAAAACTGCGTGATGATGAAATTTTGATAAAAGGATTTAGTGAGGGCGGACTTTCGAAGGTGGACAACCTGTCTGATATTGTGTCGGGTTCTTTGTGTTCTTCCGTTGCAATGAATAACGGAATGGGAAAATTCAATCAAGTCGAGTTGATGAAAGTTCTTGCCGGTAAATTCGTTGGACTGAACCCTTCTGTCGGGTTGTATGACGAGTCGTTCTCTGGGCAATCAACTGTGAAGGATTTTGATACCCTATTGCAGTTAGTCTATCTTTTGTTCAAGGGAACTCGTTCAGATGATGAAAGTTTTGCCTCCCTGTTGAATCAGTACGAGACGGTCTATGCTAATTCAGCTAAAAACCCTGCGAAGTCTTTTCAGGATTCTGTTTTGGTGACGTTGTATAACCATCATGCGAGACGTCGTCCGATGAATTTGGAGCGTTTGAGTGAATTGTCGCAAAGTAAGGCCTTGCAGATTTTTGATGAACGATTTGAAGACCCGAAAGACTTCACCATCTATTTGGTAGGTAACCTTAATGTGGACTCATTGCGTCCGTCGATTGAAAAATATTTAGGAGGCATTCCAAAAATGAAAAAAATGAAGACTGAGACATGGACAGACAGAGGAATCCGCATAGCCGACGGAAAGGTGACAAATCGTTTTGAAAGAGAGATGCAGGTGGATAAGTGTTCCAATATGGTAGTCTTTTCAGGAGATATGGCATTTAATTTGAAAAACAGTCTTACCTTATCTCTGATTGCTGATATTTTAGATATCCGTTATTTTGAAAGCATGCGAGAAATGGAGGGCGGAACTTATGGAGTGAGTACAAGGGCAACACTAAATAATATTCCTGAGCCTCAAGCCTTGTTGCAACTCTCTTTCGATACCGATCCTAAATTAGAAGATCGCTTATTGGCGTTGATCAGAGAAGAGATCGACAAGTTGATTGCCGAAGGCCCTTTGGATTCGGATTTTAACAAAGTGAAGGAGAACTTGCGTAATAAGTATTCCGAAAATCAGAAAGAGAATAGTTGGGTGTTGAGCGTGCTCTTTTCATACTATCGTTATGGAATTAACTATTACAAAGATTATTTGCCAACATTGGACTCTATCACAAAGGAAGATATTTCAAAGACATTAAAAAGTATCATCGACCAAAATAATGAGGTGAGGGTCATCATGTCTGCAAAGAGATGACCGGATTGAATGTGTTTTTTGTTTTGATAATTATTAATAAATATCATTATGGGATTTTTTGGAATTTTAGGAAATATAGGATTGTCATACGATACATTTGAAAAATGGATTGATGATTCTTTGTCAACAGAGTTGTCGGAAGAGATTGTGGCGTTTTGTTTTAACTTATATGAAGATGGAGAGAATGAGTGGTCTGTGGAAATTGTAGGAACAAATTCTTTCGATAAAAATGACCCTGATTGGGCATGTAGTGAAATTTTTGATAACAGAGATAACCTTTTGGGATGGGAGTGTGAAGAGACTTACGAGGATGTCTTGTCGACCATAAAATCTTTTTTGAAAAGGTATATGAAGCATGGGAAATATCAAACTCTGTTACAGAGTAAAAAAGGAATTGGGGTAGGTTTCGTTGATGGAGATTTGGAACTTTTGTGATTTTTATTGAGGCAACTTCTATAAATTCGGTTTTGTAGAAGTTGTCTTATTTTTATTAAGGTGCGTTCTGTAAATTCACAGTTTCAAATTTTTTGCATAAGTGTAGAATTTTATGTATATTAGCGTTGCAGAGAGATTTAGTCTCATCTTTGCACATTGAGAGTTATTTTTTTTGAATTTTATATTATTAAGACATTGATAAGAATGGAGAATCATTTTAAAAATTTTGTAAAAATAGTATTGTTGATTGTTTCGATGGTGTCATGTGTTGGATACAGTTCGGAATTTGAGAATTTGAAAAAAAAGGCAGCGTCAGGAGATGCTACGGCTCAGTTTGAGCTTGGCTTATGTTACGAAAAAGGTGAAGGCGTTCCGCAGGACTATAAAGAGGCAGTGAAATGGTTTAAACTCGCTGCCGAACAGGGGCATGTGAAGGCTCAATACGATCTTGGCTTTTGTTACGTTAATGGTCAAGGCGTACCGCAAGATTATAAAGAGGCGGTGAAGTGGTATAAACTCGCAGCCGATCAGGGTGATGCGGAAGCTCAATGCAATCTTGGAGTTTGTTACAGTTATGGTCAAGGCGTTCCGCAGGACCATAAAGAGGCTGCAAAATGGTACAAACTCGCAGCCGATCAGGGTGAGGCGGAAGCTCAATGCAATCTTGGAGTATGTTATGCAAACGGTGAAGGCGTTCCGCAGGACTTTAAAGAGGCAGTGAAATGGTACAAACTTGCTGCCGAACAGGGATATGCTACGGCTCAGGTTGTACTTGGCTTATGTTACACAGAAGGTCAAGGTGTTCCGCAAGATTCTAAAGAAGCTGTGAAATGGTACAAACTCGCCGCCGATCAGGGTGATGCGGGAGCTCAATACAATCTTTTCGTTTGTTACTATAACGGTCACGGTGTACCGCAAGACACCGCAGAAGCAATAAGGCTATTGAAACTTGCTGAAAATCAAGGATTGCCGGTTGCTGTTGAGGTGTTGAAAGAATTAGAGAAGTGATTTTTTTTTCTGAATTTTTGCAGAAGAGCAATTTTATATTTGCGTAAGCGGAGTGTTGGGGTCTCATCTTTGTGCTTTGAGAGAAGATTTGTAAATGTATCGGCTGCTGCTTTATAGAAATAAGATGGTCATTATGAAACATTCCAATATACCTATATTTATTCCGGAGTTGGCTTGTCCACACCAATGTATATTTTGCAATCAGGCAAAAATCAGCGGACAGCAAGAGATTCCCAACCCGGAAGATCTTCCTGCTATTATTGAAACCTATTTATCGACAATGACCGATGGGAGAGAGATTGAGGTGGCATTTTTTGGAGGCTCATTCACCGGATTGCCGTTGGAGTTGCAAGAGCAATACCTCCGGCAAGCATTCCATTACCGCAAAGAGAATAAGATTTCCGGCATCCGATTGTCTACCCGTCCGGATTATATCTCTCAACCCGTTTTGGATCTTCTCAAACGATATGGAGTCACAACCATCGAGTTGGGTGCTCAATCTACTCATGACGAGGTATTGCTCGCATCGGGTCGGGGGCATAAGAGAGAGGCAATTTGGAGAGCTTCTGAGTTGATTTTGAAGAACGATTTCCATTTAGGGTTGCAGATGATGATCGGTCTCCCTCAAGATTCGTTTGAGCGTTCTTCTCAGACTGTGGAGGATATTATTTCGTTAGGAGCAGATAACACGAGAATCTATCCAACATTAGTTATTAAAGGGACACAGTTGGCAAAATTTTATGAAACGGGCAAGTATCAGCCCCTTGACCTCCCAACAGCGGTGTCATGGTCCAAGCGATTTTTCCTTCGATTCGAGCAAGCAGGAGTGAAAGTTTTGCGTGTTGGACTACACCCATCGGAAGAGTTGACGCAAGGAAAATCATTGTTGGCAGGGTCTTATCATCGCTCTTTCAAAGAGTTGGTTATGACAGAGATATGGGCGGATTTGTTGAAAAAGGAATTAGATGGATATGAATCGAGTTCAATTGTTGTGAAAGTGCATCCGTCACAAATCAATTTTGTGTTGGGATACGAAGCCAAGAACAGAAAAACAATATTCGAGCCTAAAAAATTGAATGTAAAGGTTTTGGGTGATTCTAAATTGAGCAAATATGAAATCAAAGTTAGTCATAGTTGATGCACGGTGTTCAGAGAAAATTTTTGAACAGCTTGCTCTTTATGCCGATGAAGTTTTTCGATTTCAGACCACAAATGTCACCTATTCTTCCATATCATGTCATCCCGATATTTTTATCTTTCAAGAGCGAGAAGAGTTGATAATTGCGCCCAATGCTCCTCAGAATCTGTTTCAAAAACTCGATGAATTGGCTATTCCTTATCGCTATGGAGATTCGTTTGTTGGAAAGGAACTGCACAACTCCTGTTTCTACAATGCGTTAGCCACGCCAACCTGTTTTTTTCATCGAAAAGGATATACTGATGCCAAAGTTTTGGAGAGACAAGAGGGCAAACAGAAGATTTTCTTGCCACAGTCTTATACACGATGTTCGTTGCTAGCCCTGACGGACGAGGCATTTATCACCTCCGATGCCGGCATTCACAAAGAGTTGCAAAAGCACTCTTTCTCCTCCTGTTATTTCTCGCCCGAAGAGATTAAGATAGTGACGCACCGCTATGGTTTTTTAGGCGGGACATGCGGATTACATCAAAACAAACTATTCTTTTTAGGCAACCCATTGAAACATAAAGATGGCAAGAAATTATGCGATTTCATCGAATCTCACCAGATAGAAATCATCTCACTTGCCGATGATTATCTTTACGATGGAGGAGGTCTGTTTTTTGTAGGGGAGGAATGAATCCCTTTGGGATAATCCATGAGCAAGCTTTTGTTGAAGTTTGCTTAACATCTTTTTTCTCCATTTACTTAAATTAGGGAATTTTAGTTTGACGGGTTCTGATAATCCTTCTTCTCGTATCAATATGAAGAAAAGAAAAACAAAGCTTAAAATCAGAAGCCATCCGTATATCTCTTTCATAGAAACTATTAGCGATTGTTGTTGTATGATTCCGTACATCATCTCCATTGGCATTTGTGAAATGTGTGTATTGAGGTGGTCGAAATTTGCACTGATGAGCATGCTGTTTTTCAGAAGGGTTATTTTCAACAGATGCCCAATGATTGCTGTGCCGATAGAGCTTGCCAAAGCAGCGCTAAAAGTGTTTTGGATTGTGATGCCTTGGAAAAACTCAAAAGGGAAGGGGAGTTTCGTTGTTGCAGTGAGCAGTGATATAGCTAAAATCACATATCCGAAACTTCTTACGAATATTGGCAGAAAAAGATACTCTTTCGGAAGATGATAATCTATCATCAGGTAAAAATAGGCTAAGTAGAAAGAAAAACAGCCAAATGCGATGAGAAACATTGTGCGGTATCTCCATTTCCATTGTCCGAAAATCTTCCATGCGATGATAGTGGAGAAAATGACTCCAGCGAAGGATACCCAATTGAGTGATGCGATGTGGGTGCTATCATAGCCAAGGATGTTTTCCATGAGTGCGTGTTCAAAGATATGTGAGGGTGCTAAGAGCAGGTCTGCCGCCAGATAGGTGAGTGGCATGAGCCACATTATCGGTTTTTTGATGGCAGAAATTGTAATATAGGGGTGACGTATGAACGATGAACGCCACAAAAGGAATCCCAAGGAGGTTATGGCAGAGAAAGTGGCAGTCCATATATGTTTTGAGTGCCACCAGTCGTAGTGTTCTCCATAAATACAAACGAAAAGAATACTCATGGCAAAACCTCCCCACAATAGCATTCCTAAGTAGTCTATTCCTAAGAAAGGGATGCGAGGCATTGTTCTGAAATTTTTAAAGATTAGCATGATGATGAGTAGCATGATCAGTACCAGTCCGATGATGCACCATTGGACATATTGCCATTCTGTAGCCGAACTGATGAAGACGCTAAGTAGCCCCGAAAGGCTGATCATGGAGTTGACGATAAAGCATATCCAGCAAAACCATATTTGCATATCTCTTTTGGGGGTTATCCAAAGTTGAATTGTGCTCATGCAAAGAAACATCGCTTGCATTCTGAAAAATCCTGCGACAAGGCACGTGCCGACCAATAGCGGGACGTTTGTCGTGTGCATCGTTATGAGGTTGGCGATGATGATGATTGTTCCGCAAATGAAAAAGGCGGTTTTGGGAGGAAAGGCACATTTAAAGCGGAACATGTAGATGAAGTTGAGCGACATTCCAATCAGTCCAGTGAGGCCTGCCATTTGGATGTCTTCATTCATCAATGCGGTCGCACTCGCCATTTCATGAGAGACGGGCAGGTACACTCCTCCTGAAAATTGGATGATGATGGCAAACCCTATCAGAATGTATGGGCGGATGCATTCAGGAACGAAACTTCTGATTTCTGGAATAGAAAATGAGGGTGTCCCTCCATTATGAGGATGAGAAATATTTTCACTCATTTTTTTGTTTGTGGCTTAATAATTTACGATGCATTCAACGTTCATACCTGCAGAAACTCTTTTCATCGCTTCTGGATCGTTGTCCTGTGAAAAATTGATTCTGATAGGAATCCTTTGCTCTATTTTTACAAAATTCCCTGCAGAATTGTCTTGCGGAATCAAAGAGAAACTTGCGCCGGTCGCTTTCGATATGGAACAGACTTCACCTTTGAACACTACATCCGGCACAGCATCCACGGTAATTTCGACTGGCATTCCTTCTCGTATATTACTTGTTTGTGTCTCTTTATAATTTGCGATGATCCATTTGTCATTGTTGTCGACGATGTCGACAATGGTCTGTCCCGGTTGTATCAATTGTCCCTCTTGAATGTTCTTCCTTCCTGTGAATCCATTACATGGTGCAGTGATGACAGTATATGAGAGGTTGAGTTTTGCCAATTCGAGAGCAGCCTCCTTGAGTTTGATTTCTGCAAGGTTTTGTCCCAAACGTTGAGTATGTTCTTGTTTAACCAAAGAAGAACTCTCTTTTGCGTGTTTCAGTTGTTCGTATCGCGCCTTCAACGCATCGTAATTGGTTTTTGTCGCATCGTATTGTTGTTTGGTTACTGCACTATTTTCGTAAAGGTTTTTGTATCTTAGGTATTCTCGTTCTGCATTATCGACAAGTATGCGAGTCTCCTCAATGGCAGCATCAGAAATCGAGATGTTGTTTTCCGCCGTGTGGATAGAGGTTTTCATCGCCTTCTTTCCTGAAGTCGCACGCTCATAGTCTGCCACAGCTTGCGCCAGACGGTATTTGAATTCAGAATCTTCTATGATTGCCAAAGTGTCTCCTTTTTTCACTTCTTGGTATTCTGAAAAATAGATTTTTGAGACGAACCCTTGTATACGAGAGTTTACAGGGATAATTAACTGTTTTACTTGTGCGTTGTCTGTGTATTCAACGCTACCCAAATGGACGAATCTCGAAAAGACCCAGATGATAGCGATGATGAGCAGTGAACAGACTAAAATGTTGTAAGCGATTTTTTTGTTTTTTCTATTCATGATGAAAAAAATTATGCGTTTTTTATAAAATTCCAGATACTCGTTTCAGATTGTAGTAGCGAAGCAGCAGATTGATTTTTGCATTTGCCATATTTAGCTCAGCCTCAAGTTTTGAGTTGGTCGCATCCAGCATGTCAGTGATGGTTGCAAGCTCGTTGAGATACCTTCTGTTGATGACATCATAATTAAGTGTTGCCAATTCCAGACTTTTTTTGTGGGTTTCTAAAATAGAGAACATTTCTACGAAAAGTGTGTGGGCACTGTAGACCTCTGTTTCAAGGTTTTCTTTGATTAATATGAGTGATTCCGAGGCCTGAAGTCTGGCAATATCAGCCCTTTTTAGGTTGCGATTCGTTTTATATAGTGAAGCAAGGTTGTATTTCAACCCCACACCGACCGTCCACACGTTGATGTTGTTGTTTTTCATGTCGATGTCGATTGTGATGGGACCGTCAAGGTGGTTAGAAGCATAAAGTGCAATTTTGGGGATTCTCTCCGAGCGTACGATCTTGCGAGAATGTTCTGTTTGTTGCAATTGCAAGTCCGCTTTTTTGAGTGTTAAGGAAGAGTCAGTTGCGGTGTTTTGCCAGTACTCTATAGATTGAGATAGAGGAAGTTCTTCGATGATTGTTTTGTCCACCTGAATGGATGATCCAATCGGTAGTTTCAGTAATGTGCAAAGTCGGTTGTTGGCAATCAATTTTGCATTGCGAGATTGCGTGAGACCCAAATTCAGAGATTGTAGTTGTAGCTCATAACGAGTGATGTCATTTTTTTAAGCCATTCCCTCTTTCTCTTTGTTCCTAATATCGGTAATAAGTTTTTCTGTTTGTTCTATATTTTTCAGGATAACCTCCTCTTCATTTTCCCTCTTATATATTTCCAAATAGTATGAAATTAGCATGAAACGAAGGTTCTGTATTGTTAATTTCTTTTCTAATTTTGAGATTTCGGTATTAAGTTCCGCATTGTCGATAGCGTTTTTTATCGCACCACCTGCATAAATGATTTGAGAAGCCTCAATAGCCAGAGAGCTGTTGAAGTTGGTGGATTTTCCAAAGTTTGTCAAATCAATGGTTTGCCCATTTTTGAAATTTCTTTCCATTACTCTTAAATCACCAAGGTATCCTGCAGATAATGAAATGTCTACAGAAGGTAGTTGAGCATTTTTAGAAATCTTCACCTCTTGTTTTGAAGCAGCAATTGTGAGGTCGGAAAGTTTTATTGCCTGACTATTGTTTTCTGCCATGGAAAACATTTCATCAATAGTCATTAGTTGACTAAAACTACTCTCTTGCCCCAAAAAAGAGAAGGGAAGAAGATTGAGCAGTATGCCGAAGAAGACTGCTTTTTTTACTGTTCTATTCATTTATGTCATTTCGTTAATTAGTGTGCAAAGTTGTCTCTTTTTTTTGTTTTGTAAATCATTCTATCTTTTCCAAAATTGGTTTAATATGGACATATATAGTTAAAAATATGTTTGTTTAACATGAATATTCTGGATTTATTGGTAAATTTGTAAAAAAAGAAATGGTGTTTTTATGATTCATTTTAAAACAGTAGCAGAAGATTCAGCATCTTTGTCGTACAAGGAGTTTCATGGGCAATCTGTAGTCGTTGATTTTACTTCATGGAGATATTGGAATGTGAATGTGATGATGTTGGTATTGTCGGGTCATGCACGAATCTCCGTTAATTATAAAAATTATGCATTGTCATGTAATAGTGTGGTGATGCTCAGCTCCCACCTCTACGAAATGGTTGAGGTGAGCGATGATTTTGACTGTTTTTGTTTGTTTAATTCGAGAGAATTTATGGAAAAATATGACCCAGCCGAAATCATTCCCATTCGTATGAAATATTCAGTTCGCTTGTTTCGCAATCCGATTTTAACTTTGTCTGAGGAGGAGATGGCACATTTGTTGTTACGAAAAGAGAGTCTTGTATCTGCACTTCAAAACACGGGACACTACTATTACAAAGAGATGGTTTTGAATGCGCTTATTGCATTCTACTTGGATTATAGTGATTATTTTGAACGGCGGTTTTCGCAACAGAATGAGACAGAGCCGTTGAGTCGTCAGGAGATGATAACCCGAAACTTCATTGAATTGTTGATGAAGTATTATAGAAAAGAACACAACGTGGAGTATTATGCTTCTAAGTTGCACCTATCCGCACATTACCTCACGTTGATAGTGAAAAAGGTTACGGGAAGAACCCCCTCCGATTTTATTTATGAGATGTTGTATGGAGAAGCCAAGTCTTTGTTGAGTCAGTCAAATTTGTCTATACAAGAGGTTGCCTCACAATTGAACTTCTCCGATCAATCTTCTTTTGGAAAGTTTTTCAAACGAAAATCAGGATGTTCTCCTTTCTCTTATCGTCAGAACGTTAGTGATTTTAGATGATTTCCAAATCTTTTTCAGGAATCCAGCCTACATTCCCATCCATCATTTGAATTTCCACCCAGCCATTGAGTTTGCTTTTCACATTAACCTTTGTACCCTCGTGTAGGAGGAAGAGGTCTGTGCCTCCCGCATCAGGAGACCCCTTGCAAGTGACAGATGGGGCAAAGATGATGGCGGTGTCATGGATGATTTGTGCATCCTTTTGTTTCTTTGCGTAGACAAAAGAGATGATGAATGCTAATAGAAGAAGGATGCTTCCAAAGAAAGCGATTTTCCTCAACGTAGTATTCTTTCCAAAGAAGTAGAGCGCAATTCCAGTCAGTAAGGCAATAAAACAGATGATTGTAAGATATGACCAACCATCAGATGAGAACAAACCTTGAATCGACTTGTTCCACTCCTCTAAAAAGAATTTGTCGAGGTGTTCGATTTTGTCTGTCGTTTTGTGTTGTGCCATTTCCAAATTGAAGAGAATGTCTTCGTTGTTTGGATCCAGTTTCAATGCCCTTTCATAGTTGAGGATTGCAGGTGCAATTTCCCCCAACTTGTATTTTGTGTTACCTAAATTATAGTACACTGCAGCCGAAACACCCTCTTGTTCTAAAACCTGTTGGTATAGAGAATCTGCAGCTTTGTAGTTCTCCTTTGTGTACATTTGGTTTGCCTCTACTAATTTTCTTGACTCAGCGGCGTTGAGGGAGAAAGATAGCAAGGCAAGTATAAAAGATATGATACTAAATTTCATGATGACAAAACTTTGATGGTTATTTTTTTATTTGGTCTTCAAGTGTGCTGATCAACTCCACTACATTTTCGTAGAGAGTGTCCATTTCTCCATGTCCACTTGTAGGTGCGAATCGTGCGAACTCGCAAGTGTTGAGGATATTCATAAACTCTTTCACGACCTCTTCGCCCACATGGTGTTGGGAGAGTTTCGCTTCGATGTTGTCCTTGTCCAATTCGGCGACAGGAATGTTCAATTTGTCGCTGGTGTATCCCCACAATGCCTTCAAAACCTCTTCGTAGTAGGCCTCTTTTTCATCCGCTTTCAGATGTTGTTGTGCCTTTTTGAGACGTTTGGTCGCCAACTTGTTCGCTCTCTTGTTCTTCACTAATGTGATGTTGGCATTCTCTTTAAGCTGTTTTCTGTAGAGAATAAAGAGAGTGATGAAAATACAGAGTGGAATGATTAGCCACAAATAGAACGCTGTTGTGCCAAAGAACGGACGTGCATTCGATTTTACATTTGTATCCTCACTGTTGATGAAACGGATGTCTTTCCCGAGGAATTTCACATCCTCTTTGTTGTTGTAGTTTGATACAACAGCAGAGGAGCTCTCTCCCGTCGCTTCTCCTTTTTCCACAGTCACTGAGTAGGCCTCAGTGGAAAGCGTTTTGTAAGTTTTTGATTTAGGGTCAAAATAGGAGAATGTAGCGGCAGGAATCTCATAATTTCCTGCAAAACGAGGAATGACCAAGTACTCGATCTCTTTCGTTCCCGAAACGCCATTGTCTGTGGCTTTTATTTTATTGGTGACTTTTGGGTCGTAAATCTCGAAATCCTTAGGGAAGTCAATCACTGGCTCTTTAATGTATTTGATGTTACCCGAACCTGTTATTTTTATTTTCAGGTTGAGAGCCTCATTTGCCTTGATTGTGGAAGAGTTGATTGAAGACTCCACTTTAAAAGAACCTACACCTCCGCTGAAATCATCTTTTTTTCCATTGGTAGGGAGAGGGGTAACATCTATTTTTGTTCCTTTGATGACTAAATCTTTCTTTACGTTTTGAGCCATTCCGCTGAAAAATTCATCATCCCAAAAACTTCTCCTTCTTCGGGATACTTGTGCGATGACGGTCATCTTTCCATCTTCAATGTCAAGTTTTCCAGAACGTTGAGGGAATAGCACCGCCTTTTTCAGCAAGTACGCATAATATTTTTTTCCATTGTAAACTTTTACACCGAGGTTTCTCTCTTCATCTTTTATTTCAATATCTTGGCAGATAAAACCGTTGTATTCTGGGAATTTAAGATTTGTATATTCTCGTATGTTACCTTTGTGGTACAAGATGATGTTGGTTATGATCTGATCTTGTTCGCATACTTTTTTTCTGTTATATTCCGCTACACAGAATAGATCTTCATCAGATATTCCTGTAGATGACGATTGCATTTGTTCATGTGAATACTGCGAAGATTGAGCGTTGCTATTTGCTGTGTTTTCTGGCATAACTTTGATTGTCAATGAATTGGACATCATTGTTTTCCCGTTATGAGTAAAGCGAGCAGGGGAGAGTGTAAACGTACCCTCCTTTTGCGCAACTAAAACATAGGTGTACGCAACATTGAAGGTGGAACTATACTTTCCGTTGATTATCTGAACCTGTTTTCCTGTACTTTTTTCAGGTCCCATCAGGACAGAGAATTTACTCATGTCAGGTTCTTGAAAATCGGAAGGATCTGCATTGGTAATGTTGTATTGAAGATAAAATTTCTGCCCCACTGCCACTGCCTGAGGTGCTGAAGCTTTGAACGTGACATCATTCGCAACAACGTTGATGAGTCCCAACGTTAAGGTAAGTAGAACTAAAATTATTCGTTTCATATTCTTTTTCTATCAAATCTTTGCAAAATTATAACAATCGTCTTTCTTTTTAAAGAGAGTGAGCGTTTTTTTTCTCACCCTCTGTTAAATCGTTGCAAAAATGCGACCAGCGTTTACCAGTCTTTTTCTATGTTGAAAGGAGAAGATTCTTCTGATTGTCTTTTCTTCTTCTTCATCTTCTCTTTTTCCTCTTGTTCCAACGCTTTCAGAATCTGTTCTGCATTTTCTTTTGACATTTGGTTCTGATTCTGTTGTTGCTCCTCATCCTTCTTTTGCTCTTCTGGTTTTTGTTCATCCTGTTTTTGGTCTTGGTCTTGTTTTTGTTGTTGGTCTTGCTGCGGGTTTTGTTGACCTTGACTTGACTGCGATATCTCTTCTTCTAAGAGTTTTTTGTAGTGTTGAGCATAGGCGAGGTTGAAACGGGTGCTGTCGTTTTTGGGGTCGTGTCTCAATGCCTCTTTGTAGTCATTGATGGACTTGTTTACTTGTTTTAACCATTCGGGCAACTCTTTAGACCTCGCTTGTTTTGTTAGCGCAAGCAGGTTCTTTTTGACTTCCTCCAATTTTTTTGCATCTACGCTTTCTTGGGCTGAATCAATTTGATTCGTTAGGGCTTCGCTATCTCCTAAGAACTCTCTGATGGAAGGAATTTTTTTCAATCCGGCATTCCCTTTGTTATGGAATATTTCGGATATGAGTTCTTTCTCTTCTTCGGAGGTTTCCTCTTTTTTACAGGTTAGGGCAGCTTTGCTTAGCGTAGAGTCTGCCATTTTATAACTCTGGTTTCTATAGTCTGCATTTGCCATGTTGTACAACGCTCCCGTACTTGAAGGGTCAGTGTTTAGAGCCCCTATGTATTTGATTTTAGCGTTATCAAACTCTTGTGCGTCAAATTTATCGTTTCCTTCTTCGATATAATCGTCTGTTTGATTAAAAGACAATTCATGATGGTTGCTGATGAGGAGGATTGCCAATATCAGCAATATCGAAGCTGCGATACATATTTTTATGATACTTTTTTTATCCATATAGCCAATAAAAAAAACTGAAAAATGATGATTTAGTCAAATAGCTTGAAGTTTCGGAACAGACCATTCTTCCTCTCTAAAATGAATATTTCTATGACAAGCAGGATCAGTGCGAACCATGCGATGGCAGGGAATTGTTCATTATATTCGGAATATATTTTTTTCTCCACTTCGTCTTTTGAGATTTTTTGTAGTTCGGATTGTAAGATTCGCATGGCGTTGTTGGTGTTGTCTGCACGGACGTAGATTCCATTTCCGGCTTTTGCGATTTCTTGGCACATTGTTTCGTTCAATTTTGAAATCACAGTGTTGCCATTTTTGTCCTTCTTGAAAGTGTTGCCTCCTGCGATTGTTGGGATGGGTGCACCTGAAGGTTTTCCGATACCGATTACGTTGATCTGAACGCCAGATGCGGTGATCTTTTTTGCGATTCCTACCGCATCGTCCTCATGGTTTTCTCCATCGGTAATGATAATGATGGATTTGCCTTTGTTATCCTCCTCAGAAAAAGATTTCGCACACATTTCGAGTGCGGCACCGATGGCTGTTCCTTGTTGTCTGATAAGTCCCGGTTCGATTGTCGAAATGAAAGTTTTGGCAGAACTGTAGTCGGATGTGATAGGAAGTTGAGTATATGGATGTCCGGCAAAGACCACAATACCAAACTTGTCGTTGTTCAACCCGTCTAAAAGTCGGTTGAGCATTTGTTTCGATTTTTCCAGACGATTAGGGACGATGTCTTCAGCCAACATGGAGTTGGAAATATCGAGCGCAACCATAACTTCCAAACCTTTCCTTTTTACAATGTCTAATTTAGAACCGAATTGCGGACGAGCAGCCACGATGATGATTGCAGCCAACGCCAACAATGGAATGTAGAATTTCAGGTGTTGACGAAAGTTTGATACCCCCGGCATCAAGTCTTTTAGTAATGCAGGGTCTCCAAATTCCTTCAGCCTTTTCTTCCTGCTCTCCCTTACATAGAGGAAGAGACCGAGTAGGGCAGGTATAAGTACCAACAAATACAAATATTGTGGATTTGCGAATCTAAATAGCATAATCAAAATTTTTCAGATGGTTACTAAAAAACATGGGACTACTTATGGGATATGTCTCAATATTGTGTTTCTCAAGATTACCTCGCAGAGAAGCAGTAGTATTGCGATGATAGCGAACGGGAAGAATCGTTCATCTTTTTTACTATACTCTGTAACAGAAATCTTTGTTTTTTCTAATTGGTCGATCTCTTGGTAAATAGCCTTCAGCGATTTATTGTCGGTTGCGCGGAAATATTTTCCGTTAGTCTTTTCCGCAATATCCGTCAAGGTCTTTTCGTCAATCTCTACTTTTACCATTTGTCGTTGTACGCCATATACAGTTTGTACGGGGAAGGGAGCTTCTCCTTTTGTTCCCACACCGATGGTGTAGACTCTGATATTGTAGGTGGCGGCAATCTCTGCGGCTGTCAAAGGGTCGATTTCTCCTGCGTTGTTGGAACCGTCCGTCAATAGAATGATAACCTTCGATTTCGCCTGACTGTCTTTAATGCGGTTTACTGCATTTGCCAATCCCAACCCAATGGCCGTGCCATCTACATCCACCATGTTGAAGGAGAGGCTGTTCATTAATCCCACTAAAGAGTTTTTGTCGGTGGTTAGCGGACTTTGTGTGAAACTTTCCCCTGCAAAGACTACGATTCCGATATTGTCGTTCGGACGAGAAGATATGAATTCAACCCCTACAGACTTGGCTGCTTCTAAACGGTTTGGTTTCAAGTCTTCTATAATCATACTTCCTGAAATATCCATCGCCATGATGATGTCGATTCCTTCCACATTTTTATTCTGCCAGTTGTCAGAAGATTGAGGACGAGCCAAAACAATGATTAACATCGCCAACGCAAGGATTCTCAACACGAAAGGGAGATGTAGTAAATAATATTTGTAACTCTTAGGCACGTCGAAGAACGCCTCTGTTGTGGAGAGTTGTAAGTTTGCTGTTACTCTTTTTCTCCTATATATGTACCAGCCGATGATGGGGATGAGTAGTAAAAGGAGATAAAGGTAGGAAGGGTGCAAAAACTCCACACCATTTAGACTTGGCATTGAAAGTTGGTCTACCGACTCTCCGGTTTCGCTACTGTTTTCCACAAGGAACGAACTGAGTTTGGTCAGCAGCACCATCAGAAGGAGTATGGCGGCGATGAAGAGGGCGACAACTCCGTATTTGCGGAGAGCCCCTGTTTTATTTTTATTATTCATGTCGTTGCTCATGTCTAATTATCTTTTCGAGGTTCTGATGATACATTGTTGGCAGTCCCTTGTAGATTGTCGATGATCTGTTCCGTCGTTGGATTTTTTTTCGTTTCGTTCACAATACGGTATGCATTCAGGATGCTAAGCTCATTCTCTTCTTGAGAAGGCTCTTGTTTTGCGAACTTCACCATGTCGGAAGTGTAGAAAATCTGCCTCATGACGTTGTACACGTTCTCGGTGTCTCGATTGTATTTTAAGGAATCTAATATCTCTGTGGAGGTCATCTCCTTTGCAGAAATATCGAATCTCTTCTCAAAATATTCACGCAAAGTATCGGTGATGTTCGTGTAGTATTGCTTTGTGAAACCTTGTTTCCAAATCTTCTGTTCTTGGATCTCATCCAATTCTTGTAATGCGATCTCATGAGGAGGCCGGTTGTCTACCTTTACTACCTGTTCCTGCTCTTCCAGTTTCTTCTGTTTGTAGAACTGGTATACGATGTAACCGATGAAAGCTAAGCAGAGGAGCAGCACCGGGATGGATAGGTAGAGTAGAAGTCTAACCCAATTAAATCCCGGATCGTAGTTTTTATTGATGTCTGTGATTTCCGAACTCTCGAAGTCTGCGTCAACAGTCGAAACATTTAGGAATAATTTCTCCGTGTTCAATTTTTTTAGTTTAGTAACAAAAAGGAATGGAGGAATTACATATTTCCCGGTGTCGAAGGAGGTTACGATTATGTCTTGATACACCTTGATTGAGGTGGCTGTCTCGACAATCGTGTCCAATTTGGATGCGGAGATGACTTCCACTCCCGGAACCAGTGTATCTGTCAGGCTGACGACAGGGAACTGCACTTGCATATTTTGAGGCTGGACCATTTCCAACCTGATGCGTCGTTGTTCTCCGATTTTGATGTCAGAGGAGTCGATCGTCGCACTGACCGTCACAACCTGAGCGAAAGAGTTCAGGCAACCAAAAAGAGAAAATATAAAAAGCAGAAAATATAATTTTTTCCTTTTCATGAGTTCTAATTTACGAGGCGGTGTTGATTAAGACCGCTGTTTGAAAAGTTTTATTAACGCTTTAACGTAATCTTCGTCTGTGGCGATTGAAATGGAGTTCACACCACTTTGAGAGAAGTGTTGTTTCAGTCTCTCTTGTCGTTCACTCCAATTCTTCTCGTATGCTAAGCGCACCCTTTTGTCGGAGGTGTCAACCCAAAGGTCTGTACCATTCTCCGCATCCTTCAACTTGATCAAACCAACAGAAGGGAGTTGACGTTCTCTTTTATCGTATATTTGGAGCGCGACAACATCATGCTTTCTATTGGCGATGACGAGGGATTTTGAAAAATCATCGCTGATGAAATCGGAAATGAGGAAGGCGGTGCAATGTTTTTTTATTGCATTGGTAAGATATTGCAACGCACCTTGTATGTCAGTCCGCTTGCTTTCTGGTTCAAAACCTAAAAGTTCCCTAATGATGTATAGCACATGTTTTTTTCCTTTTTGAGGAGGGATGAACTTTTCGATTCTGTCCGAAAAGAAGATGACCCCGATTTTATCATTATTTTGGATGGCAGAAAAGGCGATGGTCGCAGCAATTTCCGCCAGCATATCCCTTTTGATTTGGGTGGTAGTTCCGAACTCCCCACTGGCGGAGACATCGACGAGTAACATCATTGTCATTTCACGCTCCTCTTCAAACACCTTGATGTAGGGCTTGTTGAAGCGGGCGGTCACATTCCAGTCGATATTCCTGATGTCATCTCCATATTGGTATTCACGAACCTCCGAGAAAGTCATACCACGACCTTTAAAGGCGGTGTGGTACTCTCCAGCGAAGATGTTTTTGGAGAGTCCACGCGTCTTTATTTCGATCTTGCGTACTTTTTTAAGTATTTCTTCGGTATCTTTCATCTTGAAAATTTGAAAAGAAATTACGGAATAACTGTTTTAGGGGTTCGATTAAGGAACTTCCACAGCATTGAGTATTTCATTCACAATGTCCTCTGAAGTCATGTTGTTCGCCTCTGCCTCGTAACTTAGACCGATTCTGTGGCGAAGTACATCCATAGCGATGGCGCGCACATGTTCAGGAATCACAAATCCGCGGCGTTTGATGAAGGCGTAGGCGCGGGCTGCCAATGCAAGATTGATGGATGCACGAGGGGAACCACCAAATGAGATCATCTCTTTCAAATGGCTCAGACCGTATTGTTCAGGGAAACGGGTAGCATTGACAATGTCTACAATGTACTTCTCGATTTTTTCGTCCATATAAACTTCATGCACCACTTTGCGAGCCTCTAAAATGTCCTCTGGCTTCAAGATTGGTTTGATTTCAACCTTCTCTCTCTTGATGTTTTGGCGGATGATTTGCTTCTCCTCCTCAGGTTTTGGATAGGTGATGTGAACCTTCAACATGAAACGGTCCATCTGTGCCTCTGGAAGAGGGTAAGTACCCTCTTGTTCTACAGGGTTTTGGGTGGCCATTACCAAGAATGGTTTAGGTAACATGAATGTCTCTTCACCAATGGTCACCTGACGCTCCTGCATCGCCTCCAATAACGCACTTTGCACCTTTGCTGGGGCACGGTTTATCTCGTCCGCCAATACTAAATTAGCGAAAATAGGACCTTTCTTGATGTTAAATTCTTCTGTCTTCTGACTATAGATCATTGTTCCGATAACATCGGCAGGCAACAAGTCTGGCGTAAATTGCACACGGCTGTATTTCGCATCGATTAGTTGTCCTAAAGTTTTGATGGCTAATGTTTTTGCAAGACCCGGAACACCTTCCAGCAAGATGTGTCCATCCGCTAAAAGTCCGATGAGCAAAGATTCGACAAGATGTTTTTGTCCCACGATGGCCTTATCCATTCCCATTACGAGCATGTCAACAAAAGAACTTTGTTTTTCAATCTTCTCGTTTAGCGCATTAATATCAATATGCTCCATTGTATTTTTTTTTAGTTTTTCAATTACACAATCCTTGTTTATTATGATTCAAATATGACTTTGAGAATAAAAACTTAGGTTTTTTGTTCTTTATTGTGCATATTAACAATTTTTAATAAAAAAAGACTGCTTTTATATTTCGTTGATTTATTACTGTAAAAACTTATTGACTTCAGCTGCAATTTTTTTGCACTTAGATGAGTAAGGGTCGATGAAGTCAGAACCCAAATCAGGCACTTTCAAGACCATTCCTGTTTTGATGTCGTTCGGACTGTTCAATTGGTCTGTGTTAAATGCGTAGATATAACCCCAGAAAATATATTCATTGTCATAGATGTTTCTGGAGATTTGAGCCAGACGACTACCATCTTTCACTGTATAGGTCTCTTTTACAGGGACGAACGCAGGGAAGTTTAATTCTGGATAGTTTTGTTGCATGAACTCCACAAGTTTAGGGTCGAAAGAGTGTCCGTCCTTAATCTCTTTTTGGTCTGAACCCTCAATTTCTGTGGTGCATTTTTCCGGTTCTGTATAACAATCTATCGGCTCTGCAGGTTCGTCGGTGACGAAATCATCCGTAGAAGCGACGGTATCCTCCTTAAAGTAAGTATCTTCCGCTGTAGTGGAAGTAGGGAGTGTGTCGTTTGGAATTGCAGCGGGCTCTTCTGTGAATGTTTGTCCTTCTGCACTCTTCTCTTCTGCATTTTTATCTATGAAATATTTTGCGGCGAATAATGCGGCAAGAGCCAAAATGAGTAGAATGAAGATCCATAAAAGCCATTTCTTAGAGCTTTTTTTCTCATCTTCTATGACTTTTTCTTCTGGTTGGGCTTTTTCTTCTGCAGACTCTTTTGTCTCCTCTTCTTGGTCGTTTTCCCCCTCTTCCTCGGTTGCCGAAGGAGCGTTTTCTTCTTGATGAGAAACTTCTTCTTCGTTTGTTACATCCTCTTCTGAAGGAATTTCAGCGTTTGGAGTTTCCGAATTTTCAATTACTCCATCTTCGTCTGCACTTGCCTCATTGGCATAATCGGGTTCTGCTTGGTACACTTCCTCTGAACCTATTTCAGAGCTTTGAATTTCAGATTGTTGGATTTCTGAATTTTGCATTTCTTCATGTGCCTCACTTGCGTTTTGCTCCTCCATTTCGTTAGAGTCTTTTTTGAAGTCTTCCATTTCTGTTGTGTTATTAAAGGTTGTTTTTTCTGTTAAATCTGAAGATTCTTCCTCTCCTGTTGTGAAAATAGGAGGTGTCAGGACTTCAGATGTTTGAGGGGAACTCTCCTCGGTGGATTCTATGTTTCCCTCTATTTCGTTATGTTCCTCTTTCTCATCTTCCGAAAAGTCGTCCGCCTCCTTTTCAAAAGAAGTTGCAAGGGGGATTATTGTCTCTTCCATATTGCTGTCCTCCTCTTGTGTAGAGACTATTTGAGGAGTTGCCATATCTGATGTGAAATCACCACTGGTACTGTCATTCTCTTCTACAATCTCAGTGTCGTCCTCCTCTTCTGGGGGATCCACAGGACCTTCTTTTTTTAAAGTGTAGAATGGTACTAAATGAGAGAAAGGTTGATTGACCTTCTCTTTTAACTCTTTAGACGGTGTGAAATTGACTTTCTTGTAGGATGGGATGATGATCTCCTCTCCGGTACGCACATTCACACTTTTCCGTTCCTCAACAGTAGTGGTTTTGAACGTTCCCAGTCCGGGAACCTTTGCGATGCCATCTTTTTCGAGAGCCTCTTCCACAAGGTCGAAAAGAGTGCGCAAAAAAGCCTCTGAGTTTTTTTTAGAAACGCCAGAAGTTTCAGAAATGATTGCGCAAAGGTCTTGTATGTTTTTCTTTTCGTTCATTTTAATTCAATTTTTCTTTTAGGACATTGCTCATTTTGAAAGCCAGCACCTGTTTAGGAGGAGACATGAGTCTGTCTTTTGTCGTAGGGTCTACGAAGATTCTCTCTTTTTTTCTCCTCGCTTCAAAAACGCCGAATCCTGAGACTGAAAGAGAGTTGCCATTGCAAAGCTCCTCGCCTAAAGTTTCAGCAAAGGCGTTGCAAAGTTTGTTGATGGTCTCCGAGTCCGTTTGAAGACGCTCTTTTAACTCAGATATGATTTCTTTTGTATTCAATGGTCTTTGTTGTTAAATTAGACTGATAAAATCGCACGAAGTTAGTGATTTTTTTGCAAAACCACAAGCAAACACGGTTGAAATCTCTTTTTTACGTCATAGAGATCTCCTTTAGGATTTCTCTGATTTTTTTTCTGTCTATTTTCCCATTCTCGGTTGTCGGGATTTGTTCAGTCAGGAATAATTTTTTAGGTTGAAAATATTTAGGAAGAAAGGGTATCTTGCTTTTTAGTGTATCTTCAAATTCTGGTGTTGTGAGAGCTACGAGGATCTGTCCGAATTTTTCATCGGGTAGTCCCCCTATCGCAAACGAGTGGTCTGCGTCGATTCCCAACAACCTTTCCACCTCCTCAGCTTGGATTTTTATCCCTCCGCTAATGATGGTGTTGTCTTTTCTTCCGATGATCCTGAAATGTCCGTCGGAGTTGATTTCTGCGATGTCGTTGGTGTCAAGAGGGGTGTCGCAAAGTTTGGGTGCGATAATTCTAAGTGTTTGGTGTTCTGTTAGTTGTAAAGAGACTTCATTGAAGGGTTTATACCATTCGCTGGCATCATTGCCGTTGATTTTTCGTAAGGCGATATGAGAGAGGGTCTCCGTCATTCCGTAGGTAGACCAGATATTGTTCGGGGCATCCTTTAACTCTGCCTCCATTTTTTTGTTGATTGCCCCTCCTCCGATGATGAGATTTTTGATTTGAAATAGAAGTTTCTTTTCCTCTTCATTTTGTAGGGAGTTGTAGACTTGAAGGGGAACCATGGCGGCAAAGTCTGGTGCGCAAGAGAGTTCTGCGAGGGGGTGTCCGGAGACCGCCACTTCAATCAGTTTGAGTTTGCGGACGATGGCGCGAACCACCATCATTTTAGCTCCGATGTGCTTCAGAGACATACATAAAAGAGCGGAATCATTCTCTTTCAAACCCAAAAAGTCACAAGTCATTTCTGCACTTGCGACCATTTTCTTCTTTTCAGCTTTTATGATTTTAGGAGTTCCTGTAGAACCGGAGGTTTGTACTTCCACATATTCCGAAGCATCATTCCATTCCCTGATGAAATCCTCCAATTTAATATCTTCCATGAAGATGAAGTTTTACTTTACTCTTTCCTCTTCTTCGGCATTCTGGCTTTCTACTTCTTCTGAATCTTCGGTTTCCTCATCTTCAATCACCTCGATGACACGCTTCAGCTCTTTAGAATTGGAGTGTCCGATGGTGTTTTCCGTCAGTTTCAGACTATCTTCATTAAAGAAAACATAGTCAAAAACCTGTGCGTCTTGGATGTCGTATCTTCCCGATGAAACCCAACCATATCCGCAAATTCTATCATATTTGGGTTCTACATAAAAGTATATACTGGTCTCTTCCTCTTCTGTTTCGTCAAGGTAGACGGTTGTGTTGGTCCATATCATTTTGCCGTGAAATTCCGCTTGCATACCTTGTGATTTTAAGACGGTAGGCTCATCGAAAATCTCAAATCGAAACGTATCGAGGCTTTCTATTTCGTCGATAGACACCCTTCTTGACCAACTTCCGTTTAATTTCTCTAAAACCTCCTTCTCTTTTTTGAGGAAGGCTTTACCCTCTGTATAAGTGTCCTCTCCGCAGCCGATTAGGAAAATCGCTGAGGTGAGAAGCGTTAGGGTTATATATATGTATTTCCGTATGTTCATTGCTGTCCCTTTATATAAATTTTATCATGTATTAGCGCATACTTAAACGCATCGCACAATAATTATATTGTATCTATAAATGGAAAAAAGTGAATCCATTTAGGGCAAAAGTAATGATTTTGTTTATTATAGAGAAGTTTTTTGGGTGGAAAATTTTTTGATTGTGATAAAATAAATTCACTTTCAGACTTTTACGAGCGTTTAGGCGTCGCGTATAGGATGAATCTTTTCGAACTGTTTCGGAGGAAATTCCTTAAATTTTGCAAAATAGTCGATAATTGCGTGAAATGCACTATGGCAACGAAAAAATAAGTTATCTTTGCAGTTGATTATGGAAGTGGAGAGAGTATATGTTCATAAACGAATCAAGTTGTGGCTGATAGTCGGACTATTAGCTCTTGTTTTGTCTGCTTGTTCTACTACCAAGTATGTGCCAGAAGGGAGCTATTTGCTTGATAAGGTCACAGTGGAAGTTGAGGACAATACTGTGAATAGCAGCGAATTGTCAGATTATTTACGGCAGAGGCCCAATTTTAAAGCATTTGGATTGTTTCGAATCTATTTGGGCGTTTATAACCTTTCTGGTAGGGACACCTCTAAAAAAATCAATCGTAAGTTAAGGGAGATAGGAGAGCAACCTGTGATATACGACCCTTTTTTGACTTACCAGTCTGAAAAAGAACTTCAGAAGTACATGAAGACCAAAGGGTATATGCACGCAGAGGTCACCTCGTCGGCAAAGCAGAGACGTGAAAAAAAGATGGAGGTGAAATACATCGTCAAGCCCAACCAACCTTACAAAATCAGAAATGTAGAGAATAATTTTACAAGTGATTATCGAATCGACTCCTTGTTGCAGGGGCGTTACGGATATTCTCAGACCTTGCTGAAAAAAGGTAATTTGTTTGATATAGACGTACTCGATTCTGAACGCCAGCGCATCACAACATTTTTGCGAAGAAGAGGGTTTTATAAATTCAACAAAGAGTATATCGCCTTTTCTGCAGATAGTTCTGTTGGCGACCATGAGGTTGATTTGAAGATACTTTTAAAACCTTATAAGGAGGTGATGGCAGATGGCACGGAAGTGGAAAAATCACATCCTCGTTTTACTGTAAGGAACATCAACATCACAACCTATAATGGTTCGACGGTCAACGCCTCCAATTCAGGTCCGTTGGACACTTTGGTCTACAATGATAAAATCACAATCTACTCAAATGGCAGACCCCTCTTAAAACCACGCAATTTGGAGGAGGATTTGCGCATCATTCCCGGAATGATATACAGTGATTTCCTTGTGGAGAGAACCTATTCCAGATTTAATTCCCTCGGAATCCTTCGACAATCGAACATTCGTTTTGAGGATCTACATAATGGAAAAAATGAGTTGGATTGTGACATCGTTCTTTATTCCGCCAAACCGCAGTCTTTCTCATTTGACATAGAAGGGACAAACTCGAACGGAGATTTAGGTTTTGCCGCCAATCTTGGATATGCCCATAAGAACATTTTCAGAGGTTCAGAGGTTTTTGAAGTGAAGGCAAAGTATGCGCAGGAGGCTTATTCAGGCATTTCAGAAATCTTCCATCAGTATGTCTTAGATTTGGGAGGAGAAATGTCTTTGAATTTCCCCCGTTTTATCTTCCCATTCGTTTCCACCAATTTCAAAAGATGGGTGGAGGCTCATACTGAATTTAAAATAAACTATAACTATCAGGTTCGTCCAGAAACTTATGAACGTACGACGATCTCTACTGGAATGAAGTATTTGTTGAATCGTCGTCGATTTTACAAGTACACGATTGATTTGATAAATTTGAACTATGTGAAGATTTCCACTTCACCGATTTTTGATTCCGTTTATAGTGCAGACCGATATTCGGTTTTAAGGGAGAGTTACTCTTCCCACTTTGTGATGAGTACCGGTTTTTCTTATTCGTATGACAACCATTTGTCTAATGCGGTGAATAAAAAGTATTATCGTTTTTCCATAGAAACAGCAGGTAATATTTTACAGGGGGTAAATAGCATATTAGGACGGAGGAAAAATGAAGAGGGGCAGTATGAAGTGGGGGACATTCCTTATGCGCAATATGTGAAAGGAGAGTTCGATTTCGCCTATAATTATGCCTTCGACCAGCGAAATCATTTGGTAGGCCATTTTAACATCGGAATTGCCTATCCTTATGGAAATGCATCGGTTGTGCCGTTTGAAAAACGTTTTTTTGGAGGTGGTGCAAATGGCGTGCGAGGCTGGTCGGTCAGAACTCTTGGTCCCGGAAACTATTATTCGGAAAATCTGAATGATTTTGTGAAGCAGACCGGAGACATAAAATTGCTGATGAATTTGGAGTATCGAGCCAAACTCTTTTGGAAGATAGAAGCGGCGGTTTTTGTTGATGCAGGTAATATCTGGACTATAAAGGATTATGAGTCTCAACCCAATGGGCAATTTACGTTTAACCGGTTTTTCAAGCAAATCGCATTGGCTTATGGAGCTGGAATCCGTTTTGATTTCTCTTATTTCTTGATTCGCTTCGATTTGGGATTAAAAGCATATAATCCATCTCGTAAAGAAGGGGAGCAGTGGCGTTTTAAAGGGTTGAATTGGAAGGATGATTGTGCGTTCCATTTTGCGATCGGTCATCCGTTCTAATCCTCAATTAATGAAAAATTAAATTCTAAATATATGATTTCTGTAGACAATTTAACTGTAGAATTTGGAGGTTCTACACTTTTTGAAAATATATCGTTCCAAATCAATGAAAAAGATCGGATAGCCCTCATGGGTAAAAATGGGGCGGGGAAGTCCACCTTGCTGAAAATTCTTGCGGGCGTGCAGAAACCAACAAGAGGGAAGGTTGCCGCACCCAAAGAGTGCGTTGTCGCCTACTTGCCTCAACACCTGATGACAGAAGATGGAAGAACCGTTTTTGAGGAGGCATCATTAGCTTTTTCCGAATTGTTTGAAATGGAGAAGGAGATTGAACGCCTCAATAATGAATTGGCAACAAGGACGGATTATGATTCAGACGATTACATGAAGCTAATTGAGCAAGTTTCTACCCTTAGTGAAAAATTTTATTCTATCGAAGAGACAAACTATGCCGCAGATGTCGAAAAGGTTTTGTTGGGATTGGGTTTTAAGCGAGATGACCTTCAAAAACCCACAAAGGAGTTTAGTGGTGGTTGGAGAATGAGAATCGAGTTGGCGAAAATATTACTTAGAAAACCTGATGTCATCTTGTTAGATGAGCCGACCAACCACCTTGATATTGAGTCCATCCAATGGTTGGAGGAATTTTTGATAAATAGTTCCAAGGCTGTTGTCCTGATCTCTCACGACCGTGCATTTGTCGATAATATTACAACTCGAACCATCGAGGTGACAATGGGAAGGATATACGATTATAAAACCAACTATTCCCATTATTTGGAGTTGCGGAAAGAGCGTAGAGAACAGCAGCAAAAAGCATACGACGAGCAACAGAAGATGATTGCTGAAACGAAAGAATTTATTGAGAGGTTTAAGGGAACTTACTCAAAAACATTGCAGGTTCAGTCTCGTGTGAAAATGTTGGAGAAATTAGAAATCATCGAGGTAGATGAAGAAGACACCTCTGCTCTTCGGTTAAAATTCCCACCGTCCCCTCGTTCTGGAAATTATCCGGTCATTGCCAATCAAGTGGCAAAATCGTATGGCGAGCATACTGTGTTTCAAAATGTCTCTTTTACTATCGAACGTGGAGACAAAGTGGCTTTTGTAGGTAGAAATGGAGAGGGTAAATCAACCTTGGTGAAATGTATTATGGACGAAATCGATTTCCAAGGAGAACTGAAATTGGGGCATAATGTGCAGATTGGTTACTTTGCTCAAAACCAAGCCTCTCTTTTGGATGGCGAACTCACAGTCTTTCAGACCATAGATGACGTTGCGCAAGGGGAAATCCGCAACAAAATAAAAGATCTGTTGGGGGCATTCATGTTTGGCGGCGACAACTCTCTGAAGAAGGTTAAGGTGCTTTCTGGAGGAGAAAGGACTCGTTTGGCAATGATTAAGCTGCTGTTGGAACCTGTGAATCTTCTAATTTTGGATGAGCCCACCAACCACTTGGATATGAAGACGAAGGATATTTTGAAAAGTGCTTTAAAGGATTTTGACGGTACACTGATAGTGGTGTCTCATGATAGAGATTTTCTTGATGGTTTGGTGAACAAAGTGTATGAGTTCGGTAACCAAAAAGTCACCGAACACCTTGACACAATATATGGGTTCTTGGAGAAAAAGAAGATGGACTCTCTTCGAGAATTGGAGAGGAAATAATCTTTTACACCATTTTCTGTCCGTTGATGATCAAGCCAAACTGCAAATTCAGGTAGGCAGCCGCCTTTCTGCATAAAATCATTCGAGATAGAAATATTTCAAAGTAATCAATTACTGCGGATATTTCTGTGTCGATGGTTAGGTCTAATATCAGTTCTTTATTTTCATTGAAAAAATAAGTTTTTGATTCTACTGCAGCATAGTTTACACGGTCATGGATGTCATGTCCGGAAATTTTGCGATGGCGGACACGGCTGCGTCTCACGTCGGTCTTATCTGCTAAAATCAAGGCTGCGGCGATCGGGTTGACTTCTGCGGCGGTACTCTCGTCATGATTCCCTATCGCACTGATCACTTGAGCAATCTCTTCCGGATGCATTCCCATTTTATCCAATATGCGAAAAGCCATCACGGCTCCACTTTGTGCATGGTCCACTCGATTGACCACATTGCCAATGTCGTGCATGTATCCTGCGATTTTTGCTAATTCTTGTTGTCGTTCGCTATATCCTAACGTGGATAAAATCGAACTGGCCAACTCCGCAGTCTTTTTTACATGACCGAACGAATGTTCTGTATATCCCATCGCTGCCAACACTTTATCGGCTTGCGATATGTATATTTTTATCTCTTTATTCGATTGAACATCTTCGTAGGAAACCAATCTTTTTTCCATCTTTTTATAATTAAATGTTATGAAATTTGTGGTGCAAAAATAGAGAAAATAAAATATAAACTATAACATTTTACCACACTATCACCAATTTTTATAACACCTTGTGTATCGAAAACCATCCTCCATGTTTTTTACCGGATAAATCTCAAACGTGTTGTCTTGGTGTACCAATATTGCCACACCAGAAAGGAAATTGTTCCAATAAAAAGAATCAGTCCATTTGTCTTGATAACCGCTATCCTGCCCGTTGTATGTTCCCTCATATTTTTCATAATCTATGCCTAAATTGGTAGCCCACTCCACAAGAGGGACAATCACATAGTCATGAGAAGTAAACCAAGAGAATTTCTTCCTTTTAGAACGATTTAATAGATCGTTCACTAAAATCATAGATTTTTCTTCCACCTCTTTCGGAGATTCGTTGTAATATTCGGCTCTTCCCGGCCAACTGTGTAAATCGCTTCCATAATACTCTGATTTTAAGACATCTATTGGATGCGCAACATCTTGATTGCTTTTAATAAGTGTGTCGCCTCGAGTTTCCGCAATTAAATAGGAGGTGGTTTTGCATCTTTCAGACTCACTCGAACCATAGTAAGAATCATTCACACCCGCCAAGCCTCCTTTAAATTCAACACCAATCTCCTTGACGATTCTGATGCCGTTTTCATTAAGGTCACAATACGAATCAGAACAATTCTCATCCCTTTCAGAATGTCTTACGACAAAAACGATACGATCTCCCTCTTTCATGCTTTTGTACACTTCGTGGGCGTATGTCCAAGAATCTAAAGGAAAGGAATAAGTTGGAGAATTTGTCTTTTTGAAATTTATGGTAATATCATTGTCCAGCCTGTTTACGGCAGAATCTAAAGCGTATATTTTAAGCTGTAGTTTTTGATTCTCCAATTTCAGACTATCTACGGCGGTACTCATTTGCAGGTTCTTCGTTTCCAATTGAGAGACCTTCTGGTTGAGTTCTCCGATGATTTCCATGATTTGGTTCAAATCTGCTTCTCTCACGTAGGTCGCATCATTTTCAAACTCACTGACTTTTGTAGGGATTGTTGGAATCTCCGTTTTTTTAGCATAATCATCTAAGTCAGTAAAGTCCAACTTATTGTTCCAATTTGCGGTGTCTTCATCGGTGATGTTTGCCGCCAAAGATGCCTTGAAAATCGGGTCGCTTTCCACTGCTAATTTATTGTTCCAATTTGCGGTGTCTTCATCGGTGATGTTTGCCGCTAAAGAAGCTTTGAAAATTGGGTCGCTTTCCACTGCTAATTTACTGTTCCAATTTGCGGTGTCCTTGTCGGTGATGTTTGCCGCCAAAGAAGCGTTGAAAATCGGGTCGCTTTCCACTGCTAATTTATTGTTCCAATTTGCGGTGTCCTTGTCGGTGATGTTTGCTGCCAAAGAAGCTTTGAAAATAGGGTCGTTTTCTACGGCTAATTTATTGTTCCAATTTGCGGTGTCTTCGTCTGTGATGTTTGCTGCCAAAGAAGCTTTGAAAATCGGGTCGTTTTCTACGGCCAATTTATTGTTCCAATTTGCGGTGTCCTTGTCGGTGATGTTTGCCGCCAATGATGCGTTGAAAACAGGGTCGCTTTCCACTGCTAATTTATTGTTCCAATTTGCGGTGTCTTCGTCCGTGATATTCGCCGCTAATGAAGCATTGAAAATCGGGTCGTTTTCCACTGCTAATTTATTGTTCCAATTTGCAGTGTCTATGTCGGTGATGTTTGCTGCCAAAGAAGCCTTGAAAATAGGGTCGCTTTCCACTGCTAATTTATTGTTCCAATTTGCGGTGTCCTCATCTGTGATGTTTGCCGCCAAAGAAGCTTTGAAAATCGGGTCGTTTTCTACTGCTAATTTATTGTTCCAATTTGCGGTGTCTTCATCTGTGATGTTTGCTGCTAACGAAGCTTTGAAAACTGGGTCAGCTTCTTCGTCTAATTTATTGTTCCAATTTGTGGTGTCCTTTTCTGTGATATTCGCTGCTAACGAAGCTTTGAAAATTGGGTCAGCTTCTTCGTCTAATTTATTGTTCCAAATTGCGGTGTCCTCGTTGGTGATGTTCGCTGCCAAAGAAGCTTTGAAAATCGGGTCACTTTCCACTGCTAATTTATTGTTCCAATTTGCGGTGTCCTTGTCGGTGATATTTGCTGCCAAAGAAGCGTTGAAAATCGGGTCGTTTTCCACTGCTAATTTATTGTTCCAATTTGCGGTGTCCTCGTTGGTGATGTTAGCAGCCAAAGAAGCTTTGAAAATCGGGTCGCTTTCCACTGCTAATTTATTGTTCCAATTTGCGGTGTCTTCATCGGTGATGTTTGCTGCCAAAGAAGCTTTGAAAATCGGATCGTTTTCCACAGCTAATTTATTGTTCCAATTTGCGGTGTCCTCATCTGTGATATTCGCTGCCAAAGAAGCCTTGAAAATCGGGTCGTTTTCCACTGCTAATTTATTGTTCCATTTTGCGGTGTCTTCGTTGGTGATGTTTGCTGCTAACGAAGCGTTGAAAATTGGGTCGTTTTCTACGGCTAATTTATTGTTCCAATTTGCGGTATCTATGTCTGTGATGTTTGCCGCTAATGAAGCTTTGAAAACTGGGTCAGCTTCTTCGTCTAATTTATTGTTCCAATAGGTGGTGTCTTTTTCAGTGATGTTCGCAGCTAAAGAAGCCTTGAAAATTGGATCGTTTTCTACATCTAATTTATTGTTCCAATAAGTGGTGTCCTTTTCGGTAATGTTTGCCGCTAAAGAAGCTTTGAAAATCGGGTCGCTTTCTACGGCTAATTTATTGTTCCAATTTGCGGTGTCCTTGTCGGTGATATTCGCCGCTAACGAAGCGTTGAAAACAGGATCGGTTTCTTCGTCTAATTTATTGTTCCAATTTGCGGTGTCCTCATCTGTGATGTTTGCTGCTAATGAAGCTTTGAAAACTGGGTCGGCTTCTTCGTCTAATTTATTATTCCAATTTGCGGTGTCCTTGTCGGTGATGTTTGCCGCTAAAGATGCGTTGAAGATAGGGTCGCTTTCCACATCTAATTTATTGTTCCAATTTGCGGTGTCTTCATCGGTGATGTTTGCTGCTAATGAAGCTTTGAAAACTGGGTCAGTTTCTTCGTCTAATTTATTGTTCCAATAAGTGGTGTCCTTGTCGGTAATATTCGCTGCCAAAGAAGCCTTGAAAATCGGGTCGTTTTCTACGGCTAATTTATTGTTCCAATTTGCGGTGTCTTCAGAGGAGATTTGGTATGCTATGGATTTGTAAAAAGAAGAGTCTTGTTTAGGAAGATCTTCTTGAGTTAAAAAATTGACATCATTCTCCAACTCGCTCAATTTGAGGGGGATGATAGGCTTGTCTTCCAATTCATCATAACGATAAGAGGGCTTCTCCTCATTATAGACCCAAGCTGGCAATGCCGTAGGAGAGATTCTTTCTGCGTATAAAGCATAAGGGACACTTTGTATGGGTGAGTATGATTTCAAATCATAAACTCCATCGTTGTTCAAATCAAATTGACATTGAAGGTAATAAGTCCCGTCTGACCATTTAATGTCAGAGAAAGAAGACTCTTTTCCGATGGATAAGGTGATTAGTCCATTCGCATTGGTGGTTGTCGCATGCTCTTCTTGGTAGATGGTGTTTGAGGAGTCGTTTTGAAGAATGGATACTAAAATGGAGACAGACTTCTCTGCTATCAATTTGCCTTCTTGGTCTCTAACCACAGCTTGATAACTCATGGTTTGTGGTGCTGCGGAAAAAAGAGAACACACAAACAAAGTGTTTAACGCAAAAAATGCAATAAGTTTTTTCATTTTCATTTTATTCTTTGATTATTTTTTTTGCAATAGAAAAATTGTTGTCTTTCACTGAAATGATGTTTAATAAGTAGGTTCCCGGCAAATAATTTTGCATGGACAAAATCATACCATTAACCAACCTCCCTTCATCGAATTTTTTCCCATTCATGTCTGTTAAAATGTATTGGTATTCACCTTGTAATGGGAAAATGACTGTCACGTTGTCTTTTGTAGGGTTGGGTGTAACCGATAAATCGGGATAATCTTTTTTAGACAATGGAGAAATGTTGGTCTCTTCTCTCTCGATTTTAACGGGTTGTTGCACTCCAGCGGAGATAGAGTAGGTCGCTGTCGTGGTCGAGAGGTAATCCAACTGCCCTACAGAATAAGAAATAGAACCTACATTGGGTTGGACGACATCCCCTCCGCAGGAATTGATGGAAACCTGCGAATACACGCTAATGGTAGCGGGTAAAAAAAGTATAAAAAGTAAGTGCCTCATAACATATTCAAAACCCAATTCCATCGCATAAATGAAATTTAGGTTCGGTCTAAAATAACATAAACCAACAGCATGATACCATTAGTTTTAAATCAGTAACTTTCAATCAAACATAACCATCCCCAAAAAGGGAGGGTTTAAGATAATGCAATTAAATGCCACATTAAATAATGTTTCGGCAAAGATATAGTTTTTATTTAATGTTTGGGCTAAAATTGTGATAAAATTTTGAAAATTAAAATTTTAGGGGATTGGAGGGAGTGTAAAAAAAAACTCTCGTCATAGTAATCATGACGAAAGTTTAGTTTTTTGCAAGTTAATTTGTCGATAGATTTTCAGTTCCTTCCCTTCAAATCTTCCGGTGTCGCAAGCGTCATTTTGTAGCCCAGTTTTTTCAATTGGGCGGCTGCTCCCATCAAATAGAGTTGGTGCAAGCAAGCGACGTATGCTTTAAATGCCTCTTCAGTGGATGGCTCTATTTTCTGTCTTCTGAGGATGTTGTGGACACGGGCGGCACAATTGCTCACTAAAACTTCCAGTTGGTCGCTCTCCTCTGCGTTCAATTTCAACTCTTCTTCCCTGATGTACTCATCTAAACAGTCATAGCCTCTTTTGTCGCGGATGGTTGTGTAAAAATCTTCGATTTCAAGGAACTTTTCCCAGTTTTCGTCCCATCGTTGCGCAACAGTCATGCCGATGTACATCATCCAACCTAATGAAGCCATTGGATACTCGTTGAACTCTCTTACTCCGTCTGCCAAATAGGAGATGCCGATCTTCTCCCATTGCTCTTCTACGTCGGGGCATTCAGGAACCCTTTCGTCGATGATGTTTTTAGATTGAAGATATAGAAGAAGGTCTTCTCTTAAGATTGATTCAAATTCAGTCATTTTTATTTAGTCTAAAAGATTTATATTCTTGAATAATGGGGTGTTTCCTTTGATCCATAGCTTCTCTCCGTTGATTTTCAGAGGGAGGTCTATGTTGTTAGTGTATAACGCTCCAGTTCCCAGTCCTTGTGGAATGGATAGTTGGAAGGTTGAAGCCCACTGAGCGATGGAAAGTAGTCCGATATTGGATTCCAATGCAGATGTAATCCAGTAGCCGATGTTGCGTTCCTGAGCCAATCTGATCCACTCTTCGCTACCGCTGATGCCTCCATGCAGGGAAGGTTTCAAGATGATATATTGGGGTCGGATGGTATCGAGCAGTGCTGATTTCTCTGCAGATGTGTTGATACCTATCAGCTCCTCGTCCAATGCAATGGGGAGAGGTGTCGCCCGACATAGTTTTGCCATTTCGTCCCATTGCCCTGCGCGGATGGGTTGCTCTATGGAGTGTATTTGCAGGGAGGCGAGCCTTTGTAGCTTTTCCATCGCTTCAAGGGGAGAGAACGCTCCGTTCGCATCCACCCGGAGAGTGATTTTCTCAGGAGAATAGTCGTTCCTGATTTGTTCGAGGAGTGAAAACTCTTTTTCAAAATCGATTGCGCCGATTTTTACCTTTATGCAATGAAATCCGGCTTTCAGTTTTTCTTCTATACGCTCTTTCATCTCTTCGTACGAACCCATCCAGATCAGACCGTTGATGGTGATTCCTTCCTCTCCTCTTGCAAAAGGGGTGTCCCATAGAATATCCCCGTTGCTATTGAAGTGTCTCCATGCCGTTTCTAATCCGAATAGGATGGAGGGGTAATCCTCTAATTCTTTGTAAGGAATCTCTCCAGAAAAATTTCGGCAATGAAAATCCAATACCTCTTGAAAGTCTGGTACATCGTCGCAACTCAAATTGGGGAGAGGCGCAACCTCTCCGATACCCCAATGCTCTGGCTTCTCTTCGTCGGTGATTTTAATGAACCAAACCTTTCGTTCGGTATAGACCCCTCTGGACGTGCCGGCAGGCTGCTTGAAGTGTAGCGTTTTGGGTATTAGTTGTGTGCGGATACGAGTCATGGTGTTGGATGATTAACCCGGAAATTTAGGGTATTTTTTAAAATCGGGTTTTCTCTTTTCTAAAAATGCCTTTCCTCCTTCTTGAGCCTCTTCGAGGCAGTAGTAGAGCATAGTCATGTCTCCGGCGAACTCTTGGATTCCCGTTTGTCCGTCCAATTCCGCATTCAGTCCTCTTTTAATCATTCGTAGTGCCAAAGGAGAGTGTTCCATCATCTTTTCAGCCCATTCGACATAGGTCTCTTCTAATTTATCCAGTGGGACGATGGTGTTGACGAGTCCCATTTCAAGAGCCTCTTGAGCATTATATTGTCGGCAGAGGAACCATATTTCACGAGCCTTTTTTTGTCCCACAACCCGCGCCAGATAAGAAGATCCGAATCCGGCATCAAAACTTCCTACCTTAGGTCCTGTTTGTCCGAAAATGGCGTTTTCAGAAGCGATGGTCAAATCACATACGACGTGTAGCACATGCCCTCCACCGATGGCAAAACCGTTGACAGCGGCGATGACTGGTTTGGGTATGGTTCTGATCTGTTTTTGAACGTCCAAAACAGAAAGTCTTGGTCGACCCTCTTCGTCGATGTAGCCTCCGTGTCCTTTGACGTGCATATCTCCTCCGCTGCAAAACGCTTTGTCTCCTGCACCTGTTAGGACAATCACGTTGATGTCGGGGTTCTCTCTACAGATGGCCATTGCATCGCTCATTTCAGCGGTGGTGGTGGGCGTGAAAGCATTTCGGTAGCGTTCACGGTTGATGGTGATTCGGGCTATTCCATTATAGAAATCAAAAAGAATTTCTTTGTATTCTTTAAGGGTTTTCCAATTGTAACTCATGATGTTGAAAAATTAAATTTTTTGTATTTTATCGTACATTTTTTTATCTGTTTCGGGTTGAGTGAAAACCTCACACAGAATGAGTTTGTCGCTCTTTTGTAAAAGTAGGCGAAGGTTCGATTCGACCTCCTCCGAGTTGTGGATAGAGAGGTATTGTATGCGTAGCGAACTTGCCCAACCTTCCGCACTTGTCTGATGAGTGGCAAGTATATACTTTTCATTGCCCTGATTGATTTCAAATCCGGGTAGGAGTTTGAAAATCTCTCCACCGCCATTATTTAGCAGAACTATTCTGAGATTGGAGGGGAGTTGGGTGAAACAGAGGGCGTTCATGTCGTAAAAGAAACTGAGGTCTCCTATGATGAGGAGTGTCAGAGTCTCAGGATTCCCCACAGCAAAGCCTACGGCAGAGGATAGTGATCCATCAATGCCGTTGACACCACGGTTGCAGACGACGTGTGTGTCGTGGGGAAGTTGGAACATTTGTGCAAAACGTACTGCGCTACTATTGCCGAGAGCCAAAGCGGAATGGTCGGGTAGTCGCTCAATGAGCCTTTTGACGATAGAGAGCGATGAATATTCCCATTCATGGTTTTGCATGGACAGTTCTGTTTTTTGGCTTGCCTCTTTCCATTGTAGTAAAAAAGTCTCTTCTTTTTTCTTCGGAAGTGTTTTAAGGAAGTCGGTAGCCTCCATTTCTATGATATTGGTGAGTGATTGGAAGGTGTCCGAACACTCTCCGTCTGGTGTTATCCGAAGGCAGTTTTGAGGCTTGATTTGCCTGAGCCATTTTTTTATTCTTTTAGAGACTAAATGTCCTCCGATGTAGATTAAAAAATCAGGTGCGAGGCACTCCTTCGGATTTTTTAGGATAAGATCGAAATTGTGAATAACCTCCTTTGTGTGAATATTGGAGAGGTGCTCGCATAAGATGGGGCAGTCCAAATTTTTTATCACCTCAGCCAGTTCTTTTGCCGACTGGTTGGGGAGTTGACCGATAACGAGCATGGGGCGTTTTGCATCGTTCCAAGCATCAATGTAGGGAGCGTTCCTGCGAATGACTCTCTCCTTGGGAATGACGGGGGAAGTGCAGTCGAAGAATGGTTCAGAGATTGGAATGTTGATGTGCACCGGCGCATTACGATGATGTGACAAAGCAAGAATTGCCTCGTTGATGAGACGGTTGCAGTGCCACTCCTCGTCCGCATTGGTGGGTTCGGGTAGGTTCACCTCTTTTTTTAGAAGGTTTTGAAAAACTCCCATTTGGGGTAGGGTCTGTCCATCCAATTGTCCGATCCACATTTCAGGACGGTCTGCCGATAGTACCAATAAAGGGACTTGTTGGTAGTATGCCTCCGATACGGCGGATGTGAGGTTGAGTAGGGCAGAGCCAGATGTGACGCACACTGCAACTGGTTCGTTGAGGCTGACAGACAATCCGATGGCAAAAAAACCGGCACTGCGTTCGTCGGTGACGGGGTGGCATGAAAAGTCCCTGCTGTTGGCGAATGATTGTGCCAGAGGCATATTGCGGGAGCCTGGAGAGATCACCACATTGCGGATGCCATGTTGTGCCATCAGGGAAATAAGTTGTTGGATATTTCTTTTTGCCGAAAACATGTGCGAATTTTTGTCGGATGATAAAATGTGTCAAAAAATCTAAAATCCCATTTCGGATTTTTTTGCAGTTGCAAAGGTATGAAAAGAAATGCAGATGACGGGTTTTTCTGTAGTGGAATTGTGTAGACATTTCCAAAATCATCCGAAACTAAATTCGCAAATATGAAATCGTAATTTATAGAAGTTGCCTTAAATTATAATATGGAGATAATATACAAGGGCGATTTGTAGAACTCTCCTTTAGAACGATGGCAACCGCAGAAGCGTCTGCATTTTTATTTTTGTTTCGTCCCACTCTTGTTCTAAGATGGAGTCGGGAAGGAGACCACCTCCTGCAATGAGTCGGACGTTTGAGGATGTCGTCCACTTCATACATCTAAGATTGACGAATAGTTTGAAGGATTCATCGCTATCCTTATGTCCTAAAAAGCCTGCGTAGTACTCCCGTTGCAAAGTTTCGTGACTGCAGATGAACTCAAGGGCTTCTCTTTTGGGAAGTCCGCAGACGGCAGGGGTCGGATGGAGGGAGCATATCAATCGGGTAATATGTTCTTTTTCAACTTGTAGGTATAGGTCAGTTTTTAAATGGACAAGGTGTGCGCTTGGGTAAGTGTATGGACCTTGTTCTTTCGTGATTTTTCCGATGGAACCGATGTTTTTTCTGAGATAATCGGTGACGATGGATTGCTCACGTTTGTTTTTCTCGTTCCAAAGGCATGGTTGTTGGAGAGGAGGGGCAGACATGGTGCCTGCTAACGCTACTGTGTGCAGTTGCGAGCCATCACTTTCCAACAGAAGTTCTGGTGTTGCGCCCAGCCACCTCCCGCATTGCTGGCTGTTCATGAGGTAGACCATCGAATTGGGGTAAGCATCGCAAGCCTCTTGGAATAATTGTATCGGGTCTGCTTGGGTCGTGAACTCTTCCCCTCTTGCCAATACCAGTTTTTGAAAATCCCCTTTTTGCAAAGCTTGTTTGAAGATGGCGAAATCCTTTTCGTAGTTGGGGCAGATGGTGTTGCCCGGATTGGTCTTCCCTGATGCTTTCGACGAGTTGGAGAAAGGACAACCCTGTTCCGACGCAGATAAGGTGGTTTTCTCACCTTGTAGAATCAGAACAGGGCTATTGCTTAAATCAAAAGGAGCGAATATGAATCCTGAAGGAATTTCAGTCAATTCTGAAAAGGAGTTTATGGTAAGCGTCGATTCTGCTTTTATTGTCCAAATGACATCGGTGTTTGGGTGTCGAAACACCACAAAATCAGAATTTTTTGCCAACCATCCCTTTAAATCACTCAACGACACACTTCTCACGACAGGTATTCCTCCCTCTTATTTTTTAGTATCCTTTTTGGCGGTTTTCCTCCAATTCATCAAGAAGAGCTTGTGGAATGGTCTCTTTCCCCTCTCTCAAAATACATTTGTGACAAGCCATCTCCCTTGAATACATTCTTCCGATGCAGTAGTTGGAGTGGTCGCAAGCCACACGGTAGTGTTCGTCCTCCTTCATCTTGTTTACAAATTCAGGGTCGTTGAGCACTGCACGCGCCATCGCCACAAACTCAAAACCTTCATCCAGCACTTCATCGATCTTTTCCCTTGATACGAGTCCGCCGATATAGCAAAGCGGCATTTTCAACTCTTTGCGGAACTTCTTCGCATCTTCTAAGAAGTAAGCCTCCTTGAAAGGAACGGTCGGAACCATGAACCTGCCACCCAATTTCACAAGGAGAGGCATCAGCCAACCCTCCATGTAGTGGGTCATTGTTTTGAATGGCATGGCACCGCGCATCACATCCATAGGTGCGCTGCTGACGAATCCGCTACTGAGTACAAGCGCATGTGCGCCACACTGCTCTAATGTTTTGGCGACAATTAGGCTCTCGTCGATTTCCATGCCTTTCCTGCAACCATCACGCATGTTCATTTTCACCAAGATGGCAATGTCGTCTTTGGCGGCAGTCATGACGCTATCCATAGACATTTTCATGAAACGCATACGGTTTTCCAACGAACCACCGAACTCGTCCTTTCTGCGGTTGGTGGATGAAGAAAGAAACTGGCTGATTAGGTAACCATGACCAGCGTGTAACTCGACCGCATCGAAGCCTGCTTCACGAGCGAGGTTCACTCCCTCTCCGAACGATTTGGCAACCTGCTCGATTTCGTCTTTCCTCATGCCTCTCACAAATGTAGGAGAGTAGAGGTTGAAGCCTGTTGAGGCTGATATAGGAGTACACCCGCAGATGTTTCTATGCGACATGTTTCCGCAGTGTCCGATTTGGATGCTTGCTGCCGCACCCTCTTTGTGGATGGCATCGGTTATTTTGCGAAGTCCTTCGATATTCTCTTTCTTTAACCACAATTGGTGGGGGAATGATAAACCGCTTTGCTCAACAGAAGAGTAGGCGAGTGTAGTCATTCCGATGCCGCCTGCTGCTACTGATACATGATAGTCGTGAAGCATCTGAGAAGGAGCGTTATTGGGGCACATTCCTTCAAAAGCGGCAGAACGAATGGTCCTGTTACGTAGTGTCAGCGGACCAATTTTTCCGGGGGTGAATAATGTTGACATATTCAGAAATCGTTATTTTTGTTATAATTTAAAATGCTTTAGTAGATGAACGGAATCACACGTTTGAGATTCAGTTTCTCCATTTCAGGGAACATTTGGCGGTACTTTTTATGCAAAGTGTTTGCCCTTGGCACCAAGTTGGCGAAAGTCCAGATGAAAAACACTAAACCAGCCCACGACCAAGTGAGGATTGCCCAGCCGAGCCACTCCAACAACTCACCAAAGTAGTTGGCTGAGGTCACATAGTTGTACATACCACCTTTAGGCAGGTAATGGTTGGTGTCCCCCGGCTTGCGCAGATTTCGGATGATTTTGTCCGAATTGAGGTTAATGATCATTCCAGAAATGAATATGGCAGTTCCTCCGATAAATTGCGGAGTGGAGAGCCAATCCAGGGTGTAGAGTCCATCAGGAGCTACATGGAAGATCCATCCGCCCTGCATTAGTCCGTTCAGTGTGTTGAAAACAACACCCATGAGCATGATTGCGATGGGCATTCTGCTTTTTGTCTTGAATAACATGGGGAAAATGAACGAGCGTTGGAAATAGTGCGTCTGGAATATGACGAAAAAAATGAGTGGGACGATCTCAAATGTGCGGTCGGAAAACCACCAACAAGCCAACATGACTAAGAAGACGGGAACCTCCATCAAAATCCAACCCAAACGGTTGCCGACTGTGGCTCCCCATTTTTTTGTGTACATGATTCCATAACCAGCATCCACAAAATATAATGCTGCAAATACTATGGCAGCCACTCCCACCATAATCCATAATAAGAGAGAAAATGTTCCCGGTTCAAAAATAGCCATTTTTCAAAAATTCTTTTTGGTTTAACGAAAAAAACTATCGGTTTTTAGAAACTCGATACTACAAAGATAGTTTTTTTGTTGGATAAATAGAAAGAAAAAAGTGAGAACTTTTGTTAAAAGTTTGCTTCACATTTTTCGTTGTGCTTAAAAAAGTCTAATTTTGCAAAAGACTTTAATTGTGGATAAAGTTCTCCTATAGATATGGTTTGAAGTCTAAAGATTTGCAAATCAATCAAAATGGGAGGCGAAAACTGTAAATTGTCTGGCTGTCGCCAGATGTTTGGTTTCACACGTTTGCTTAGCGAAACCAAAGTCTATGTGCCAATGGCTTTTGTTGGCACTTAGGTTGAAAAAAATGTAGTAACTAATAAATATAACAAATTTTTGAGAAATGGAAGAGATTGTAGATACTTTACAACAAAATGAGGCAGTAGACAATTCTTCAGTTGCCGTTGAGACGAAGGAGGCTATTGCGAATGGCGATTTTTCAGCTTTGGAGACGATCTTCGAAAATGGAATTGATATGATGATGGGGTTGGCTTCGAGGATTGTTCTGGCTATCATCGTCTTTTTTATCCTACGTTGGATCGTTGGTAAATTGAACAAGTTTGTCCGTAAGACTTTGGAACGTAAGAATGTGGATGCGAGTCTCACCTCTTTTTTGAAGAGTCTTACAAACATTGTTTTGAATTTTATCCTCATCATTGTTGTTGTTGGGATTTTAGGAATTGAGACCTCCTCTTTTGTAGCGTTGTTCGCTTCTGCCGGTGTCGCAATCGGTATGGCGTTGAGCGGAACTTTGCAGAATTTTGCTGGTGGTGTGATGATTCTTTTGTTCCGTCCGTTCAAAGTGGGTGATTTCATAGAGGTGATGGGTGTCTCAGGAACAGTTAAGGAGATCCAGATTTTTAATACTTTAATCGTTACTCCTGATAACAAGGTGATTATCACTCCTAATGGTTCATTGTCTACAAGTGTGATGACAAACTACTCAAAAGAGGATCGTCGTCGTGTGGATTTTGAATTTGGCATTGCATACGGTGACGATTATGACAAGGCAAAGTCAGTTTTGATGCAAATCATCAACGCGAATGAAAAGATCATTAAAAACGAGGAAGGAAGAGAGCCATTCATCGCTCTGACAAAATTGGATGCAAGTTCTGTAAATATTGTAGTCCGTGTTTGGGTCAATCCGGCAGACTATTGGGCGGTGAACTTCAAAATGAACGAGGATGTTTATAAGGAGTTCGGTAAGCAAGGTTTGAACATTCCGTTCCCTCAGATGGATGTTCATGTCATCTCACAGAACTAATATTACGGTATCGAGATTATTTTTAGTGTCTTGCTTATGAACAGATTGCTTCCTTTGCTGGTCTCCTTGGTTGCTTTTTTAGGCACGAGTTTTCCTTCTGCTTTTGCGCAGAGGGATTTCTTGGGTATGCCCAAGGCGATGGTTGGGGACGAGGAGTTCTTTTTGCGCTGGTCGTCTAAAACTCGACAAGGTCGGTTGATGGAGGAGTTTTTGCCCGAGAAGATGGATATGACCAATTTTGAACAAAAGTTGGTAGTGGAGGTCGCACCGGAGGGAAGAAGCTTGAATTCAGAGGTGGCAGAACTGCTTGGAAACCTTGCGAGGAAGAAGGAGCAGAATGTGGTTTTCAGTTTCCAGCAGGTTGAGGCACAACGAGAGGGCGAATTGTGGATTGAATATGTGCAAGGCAATGTGCAGGGCGGGCAGACATTCACGATAGAGTGGAACCTCGCTCGATATGCAGTTGTGAATGGCCGTGTCGTTCTCATCCGTTACATTCAAAGACATTACGATAAGGAGCTGGATGATTTCATGAAGAAGGTGAACCGCTCTCGTGAAAAGTGGGTTAGTACTGTCTCTGGGTTCTCATTAGAGAGTATAAAAATTGTAGAATAAATTAATAAATAAAAGTAAGGGAGATGGTTAAAACCGTCTCGTGAACAGAAAATGCTTTTCATATAAGGATATGTTTGAAAGTTTAGGCGAAAGATTAGAAAGATCCTTTAAGATTTTAAAGGGAGAAGGTAAGATTACCGAAATTAACGTTGCGGAAACCCTTAAGGATGTGCGTCGTGCGTTGTTGGATGCGGATGTCAACTATAAGGTGGCAAAGGAATTTACTGATAAAGTGAAGGCGAAGGCTTTAGGACAGCAAGTGTTGACTGCTGTCAAGCCGAGTCAATTGATGGTTAAAATCGTCCATGATGAGTTGGCAGAACTGATGGGAGGAACTTCTGTCGATATCGACTTGTCTGGTCAACCAACAGTGATATTGATGTCAGGTCTGCAAGGTTCAGGAAAAACCACTTTCTCAGGAAAGTTGGCGAATATGTTGAAGGACAAAAAGAAGAAGAAGCCTTTGTTGGTTGCGTGTGATGTTTATCGTCCTGCCGCAATCGAGCAGTTAAAGGTTTTGGCGGAGCAGATTTCGGTGGATGTTTATACAGAGGAAGGCAACAAGAATCCGGTTCAGATTGCTCAAAATGCCATTCTTCAAGCGAAATCGAACGGGAACGATGTTGTAATCGTGGATACCGCTGGTCGTCTCGCCGTTGATGAGGAGATGATGAAAGAGATTTCTGCAGTGAAAGAGGCAATCAATCCGAATGAGATTCTGTTTGTTGTCGATTCCATGACAGGACAGGATGCCGTGAATACTGCAAAAGAGTTCAATGACCGTTTGGATTTCGATGGAGTTGTGCTTACCAAGTTGGATGGAGACACTCGTGGTGGTGCCGCTCTTTCAATCCGCACAGTCGTCAACAAGCCGATTAAGTTCGTCGGAACTGGAGAGAAGATGGAGGCGATCGACATTTTCCATCCTCAGCGTATGGCAGACCGTATTCTCGGTATGGGAGATATTGTCTCTTTGGTGGAACGTGCGCAAGAACAGTTTGATGAAAAAGAGGCGAAGAAGCTTCAAAGGAAGATTGTTAATAATCAATTCGATTTTAATGATTTCCTTTCTCAGATTCAACAGATCAAGAAGATGGGTAATTTGAAAGACCTCGCAGCCATGATTCCGGGAGTCGGAAAAGCTTTGAAGGATGTTGAGATTGACGATAATGCCTTCAAGGGAATTGAGGCGATTATCTATTCGATGACTCCAGAAGAGCGTTCCAATCCGGCAATGTTGGATGGAAGTCGCCGCAACCGTATCGCAAAAGGTAGCGGAACTTCTGTACAGGAGGTGAATCGTCTTCTCAAACAGTTTGAAGAGACTCGTAAAATGATGAAGATGGTAACGCAGAATCGTTCTGCAAGATTTGGTTTTGGTAGAAAATAATTATTCGATATGAAACTAATAGATGGAAAGGCCATCGCGGATCAGATTAAACGCGAAATCGCCGAAGAGGTGAATGGCATAAAAGCAAATGGAGGTAAAACTCCACATTTGGCGGTTATCATCGTCGGTCATGATGGTGGTAGTGAAACGTATGTGGCTCATAAGGTGAAATCTTGTGAACAGGTCGGATTTAAATCTACTCGACTCAGTTTTGAGGCTGATATAACAGAAGAGGAGTTGTTGAAGGAGATTGACAAATTGAATAATGATCCGGACGTGGATGGTTTCATCGTTCAATTGCCATTGCCTAAGCATATTTCAGAACAAAAGGTGATTGAGGCGATTGACTATCGTAAGGATGTCGATGGATTTCATCCTATCAATGTCGGACGTACCTCTATCGGACTCCCTTCATTCGTTTCTGCAACGCCTGCCGGTATCATGGAGCTTTTGAAACGTTATGAGATTGATACAAAAGGAAAGCATTGCGTTGTAATCGGAAGAAGCAATATCGTAGGAAAACCGGTTACTTCATTGATGATGCAGAAAAGCTATCCCGGAGATGCGACCGTAACGGTTTGCCACAGCCGCACTAAGAACTTGAAGGAGTTGACACTACAGGCTGATATTATCATTGCGGCATTAGGTTCACCTAAGTTCCTTACTGCCGATATGGTGAAAGAAGGAGCAGTGATTATTGATGTGGGAACAACCCGTGTGCCTGCTCCTGAAACTAAAACTGGGTTTAAGTTGACGGGTGATGTGGATTTCGAGAATGTCGCTCCTAAATGTAGCTACATCACTCCAGTTCCGGGAGGTGTTGGTCCGATGACGATTTGTTCATTGTTGAAAAACACTCTTTTGGCAGGAAAAAAAGAGATTTACAAGTAATTTTTAATGTCAGGTTGTTCAAATGATTTTTTATGCTCCTGATATAGAAAAAGATAATCGTCTTCCTGAAGAAGAGTCGCAGCACGCTGTAAAGGTGCTGCGACTAAAGGAAGGTGATGAAATCGAAATTGTAGATGGCAAGGGACGTTTCTATCGTGCCGAGATAACTTTCCCACATGCGAAGCGTTGTGAGGTTCGTCTTCTCTCTGTAGAGGAGGATTTTCATCCGCAGCCTGTCCATTTGCACATTGCGATTGCTCCGACGAAAAACATGGATCGCTTGGAATGGTTTGCGGAGAAGGTGACTGAAATCGGGGTGGGGGAGATCACTCCGCTGTTGTGTGAGCATTCAGAGCGGAAGGTTTTGAAATTGGAACGCCTTGAGAAGATTTTGGTGTCTGCCATGAAGCAGTCCAAAAAGGCTTATTTGCCTAAATTGAACGATTTGAAAAAGTTTTCAGATTTTCTGAAGGAGACATCCCGAGGAAGTCGTTATATCGCACATTGCTATGAAGAGGATAAGAGGGTGCTGGTGAAGGATTACGCTCCCGGTAGTGATGCGTTGGTGATGATCGGGCCAGAGGGCGATTTTAGTGAAAAAGAGGTTGCTATGGCTTTAGAAGCAGGGTTCGTTCCGGTCTCTTTAGGAGAGAGTCGTTTGAGGACGGAGACTGCAGGTGTGGTGGCTTGTCATACGATTCAGTTGATCAATCAATTGAAGAGCGAGTAGGCGTTCAAATTGACGCTTTTTTTTAGAATAATAAACTGAACGATATTTTTGTTAAATATACGGTGAGTTCTATGACTTCACCATTTTAAAGTAAAAAAAGTGTAAATTGTGGGTTGATAAACTTTTTCGGTGCTTTTTGATTTGTTTCGGCAGCTTGCTGTTTGCCCATCGGTCTTAGTGTACATTTTTGCTCGGCAATCTACTCGAAATTAGAAAAAATCCGCAAAAAGGATTTGTAGAACCCACCTAAATTAAGATTTTATGATGAAGCGAATTTTTTTTATTGTGTTGTCTCTGTTTTCTTTCTTTTCTTTGATGGCTCAGAAAGATAAGGGACCAGAATTTGAGTTGGTAGAAAATGTAGAGGTTTGTGATACGGTTTGGTTGCGTCCGGCTACCCCAAGTACGTACCCCGGAGGTTCAAATGAGATGTACGATTTCCTTTTCCATAACATGGAAAATTCAGATCGTTTACAGTCTTATATTTCAGGAAAAAAGATGGTGGTTCGGTTGACAGTTACCGAAAAAGGAGAGATTGTTGGGAAAAAAGTGCTGAGGGAAGTTGAACCCGACTTGACTGCCGATGTGTTGCAGGCTGTGGATAAATTCCCACTGTTAAAACCAGCGCATGAAAAAGGGAAGGATGTTTGTTCGTATTTCCTTTTGTTGGTCAACTTTAAGTGACGATTGATTGAAAATGGATGTGAGGGGAGTAATCTCTAAAATCTCAAGGAATAAGCGTCGTGTTCTTTTGGACTTGTTTATACTTTGTTTCGTTGGTGCATATTTCGATTGCATTTTTTTCATACTTTAGAGAAATATGAATATGAACTTCGATCATATAAATATAGAAACGAAGAAGATGTATGGGTGGAGATAGAAAATCAGTAATGAAGAAGAAAAATAGACGGTTTTTATTTTTGTCCGACAAAAAAAAATGCTAAATTTGCATCCGATTTTTCCTACGTGGTTCGATTAAGTTGCGTGCAGTTGTGCGCACACCACCGGAAGTAACTTAAAATAGTTATATAAAATGTACGCTATCGTAGTGATTGCTGGACAACAATTCAAGGTTGAGAAAGACCAAAAAGTTTATGTCCATCGTTTGAACGCAGAACGTGGTTCTGTAGTAGAATTTGACCAAGTGTTGTTGGTTGACAATGACGGTCAGGTAACTGTAGGAGCTCCTACAATTGCAGGTGCAAAGGTTACCGCTGAAGTAGTATCTCACTTGAAGGGAGACAAAGTTTTGGTTTTCCACAAGAAGAGAAGAAAAGGTTACCGTAAATTGAACGGTCACCGTCAGTGTTTGACAGAGTTAAAAATTAACAGTGTAGTCGCTTAATTAAAATTTGAAGAAACATGGCACACAAAAAAGGAGTTGGTAGTTCCAAGAACGGTCGTGAGTCGGCAAGTAAGCGACTCGGCGTTAAGATTTATGGTGGTCAATTTGCAAAGGCTGGTAACATTTTGGTTCGCCAACGTGGTACAGTTCACCACCCAGGTGAGAACGTAGGAATGGGTAAGGATCATACTCTTTTCGCTTTGAAGGCGGGAGTGGTTGTTTTCAAGAAAAACAGAAATGATCGTTCATTCGTTTCTATCGAACCAGTAGAGGCAGCAAACTAATTTGCGGATAGTAATAGAAAAGGGAGACTGACAGTGTTGGTCTCCCTTTTTTGCGTTTTTTTGTATAATATGGATTCCCTGAGATTCGGAAGTCCCAAAAGTTTTTCAACATTCCAGAGACTCCGGAGAATAATTATGTTTTTATAGATTTTGTTTTTTTTGTAGGACTTGATGGAATAAAATTTGCTTTTTTGTGAAAAATATATTAATATTGAGCGTTTTTTGATAGAATGGATTATCCGTTGTATGAGGTATCTTCTTACAGATTGTTCGACTTGATATGTGGAAGATGTTTGTTGAAATAAATGTTTCCTAAAACCATTATTATTATGATTAGAAAAATATCAATTGCATTTATTGCATTTTTGTCGTGTTTTTGTTTTTCCGCAAAGGCGATAAGGATTGAATATGAAGGTGTTTACTATGATGTAGATACTGTAAAATGGGAGGCTTCAGTAAGTAATCATCCGGATTACTATAAGGGAAGTGTGGTGATTCCTGAAACAATAGTTTATAATGACATGAATTATGTTGTGACTACCGTTGGCCTGCATGCATTTTATAAATGTGTAGATCTTACGAACGTATCTTTGCCCAATTCGATTCTGACGATAAAATCTGAGGCATTTGATAGTTGTATAAATTTGAAGACGATCGAATTTCCTAAAAATTTGGATGTGATTGAATATGGTGCTTTTAGTAATTCTGGATTAACGAGTGTCGAATTGGCTAATAATCTGAGAATAATAAAAGATCAGGTATTTACGGGTTGCAAAGATTTGGAGCGAGTTACCATAAGTAGTCCTAATTTATATATTGAATTACGTGTGTTTGAGTCATGTGAGAGTTTGGTGGAGTATAAAGTAGAAGGGGATAGTGAGCGTTATAGTTCCTATGATGGCATTTTATTTGACAGAGAGAAGAAAGAACTAATGTTGTTTCCATTAGGTAGGGAGGATACCACCTATACCGTTCCCGATTTTGTTGAAGAAATAGGATTTTGTGCTTTTCTGGATAATTCTAAAATCAAAAGAATTAAGTTGAATGAAGGACTGAAGAAAATCGGTATCGCCTCTTTTAAACGGTGTGCAAATCTGAGATCTGTAGAGTTGAATTCTGGGTTAAAGACTATTGAATCCAGCGCTTTTTGGGGCTGCTCCAGTATAGTTGAAATGAAAATTCCAAATAGTGTTGAATATTTGGGCTCCAATTGCTTTACTGATTGTGTGAATTTAAAAAATATTTCATTTGAGACTTCTAATGTAACGGAGCTGGAATATGATATGTTTAAGAATTGTTCAAGCCTAAAAAAAATCATCCTTCCTGAAAAAACGGATGAGTACAATTTGGGTTGTTTTGATGGGTGTGATTCATTAGAGTGGGTTGAGATAAGTGCAGATAATGAATATTTTACAACGGAAGATGGCGTTTTGTACGATAAAAACAAAACCAAGGTGCTGTTTTTCCCTTTTGGTAAAAATCGAGATATGTATGTTATCCCGGAAGGTGTAGTTGAAATAGACCAACGTAGCATACCAGAGATCGCTTACCTTAAAATTCCGGCAAGTTTGTCTATAATAAAAAACGGTTTATATGTGACGGATGGATTTATCGTAGATGAAAACAATATGACTTTTTGTTCGGATAATGGCATTTTATTTAACAAGGATAAAACCGAATTACTGCTCTATCCAAAGAAAAGAAAGGATAATTATTATAAAATACCGGATTATGTAAATAAGTTAGGAGAGGGTGCTTTCCGTGATTGTAATCATCTTATTGAAGTAGAAATCCCATTAAGCGTAACACATATCGAAGAGTCTTGTTTCGAAAGTTGTGATTCTCTAAAGGAGGTTGTTCTTCATGATTCTGTGTCATATATGGGTTCTTATACTTTTATGAACTGTATTTCCCTTGAAAAGGTTAGGATACCCAAAAAATGTGATAAAATACCTGATTGGTTTGTTTTTGGATGTCACAATCTGAAAGAACTTATTGTTCATGAAGATGTTGTCGCATTTGGACATTCGATGGCGGAACATTGTTATTCGCTTACGGAGATTGTCATGCCAGAAAAATTGAAATTTATAGGTGATTATATTTTATGGGAATGCACTAATCTTAAAAAGATTATTTCTTTTGCAAAAAATCCTCCTCCTTTAGACGTGTATGCTTTAGATGGATTATATGGGGTGGATTATAAGGTCTATGTTCCTTTCGAGGCTGTGGAAGATTATCGAAATGCTGATTTTTGGCGTTATCGAGATATTTATGGTTTTTATGTCATAGATGCAGTGTCGGAGAATGGAACTGTAGAGGGTGGCGGATACTTCTTGCCAGACACGACAATAACCCTTACTGCAATTCCTGCTGAAGGATTCCGATTTGTCGGTTGGAGTGATGAGTGTCTGGATAATCCACGGGAGATGGTTGTTAATTCAGATTTGACGTTGACTGCCTACTTTGAAAAAAATGAGGCAACCTCCTCTCCTATGATAAAATCTGAAAAAAGACCAATGATAATGGTTGCGAATGAGATTGTGGTTGAGGATGGAGTGGATTATCAGGTTTATGATATGAAAGGGGCGTGGCTCGGCAAACCTAAATATTTGGATAAGGGAGTCTTCCTTATCGTTTGTGAAGGTGAATCTTATAAAGTTGTTGTGAAATAGGAAAAATGGCACTGTCCATAATTTTTATGTAAATGGAGAATACGGGATTCAGAAAAGAGTCTCGTATTTTCATAATTGTTAATTTGTAAATATTACTGTCCGCTAAAAGTTTAAAAAAGAAAAAAAATTAGGGCTGATTCCATAAAAGGTTTCAGCCTATTTAGGTTATTCTGATTTATTGTTTAGCGGACAGTAATAAAATTCAATATTTAGATACAATCTTTTTAACAAAGATTTCGTACATTTTGAATTTTGTAAAGTCTCCATTTAAAATATCGTTGCAATAAGTTTTAAGTGCAGTAGCATAAGATGAAAAATAGTTATAAAATATGTCAGACTTATTCTCTACATTAAAATTATATGAATATTCATATAACGATTTAATTGTCGATTTTTCGTCATAATAACGTATTATATAATTTAAATCAAAACCAGATAATTCTGTATTTAAAAATTCTCTTTTGGAATCTGGCAATGGAGTAATTTCCCCGTTAAATAGTTTATGTATATATACACTTAGACAATAATCTCTTCCTTCAAGAATAATCTCCACTGCGGTTGTTTTATTCTCATAAATACAAACGAAATGACCTGAGCAATTTTTTTTTATACTAACAAACTTCATTGAATAATTTATTAGTATTGGAGAAAATGTTTTTATTACAATTTCCTTAAAATCTTTCATTTTCATGTTCTCTATTTAATCTTCAACCTTTATAATTGGATAATTGCTTTTATTTATTATTTCTTTTTCTATTGCAAGGAAAGTTTAGAATAATGTGCCAAGGTCGCAATTCAAGAATTCATCGAAAGGCATGCCTTCGGAACCAACTATGAGCGACAGCTTTGGCTGGAACTTGTTCTTGAATACAGACATGCCTTTGTTCATTGTTCTGCGGCCGCTTTTGACTTCGATGGCGGCGCATTGCCCGTAATGTTCAATAATGAAGTCAACTTCGTCATTCCTATCTCTCCAATAATAAACTTTATAGTCGTACTCGTCCGCAGCATTCAATATGTGCGAGCCAACAGCACTTTCTGCCCATCTTCCCCAAACTTTGGGGGTGGTGTATGCCTTTTCGAATGTTACGCCTGATAATGCGCTGAGAAGGGCTGTATTGTACGTCATTATCTTTGGAACTGAATTGTACTTTCTTGCATTGTCGTATGCGTATTTTTGCAGTCCGCAAAGCAGTTGAGACTCAGTCAACGTTGTCAGATAGTTTGCCAGGGTCGTCACGTTTCCAGCATCTTGCAATTGACCAAGGAGCTTCGTTAAAGAGATTTCCTCGCTGGAGTAGGTGCATCCAAGTTCGAACAATTGTTTCATTAATTCGGGTTTGTATATGACTTTAGTCATTAGGATGTCCTTAGCTATTGCAGGAGCTATGATGCTGTCTTTTATGTACCTGCGCCATCTGGTTTCGTTGCTGATGAGCTTAGCACCTCCGGGGTATCCTCCATAATAAATATATTGTTCCACAGAAAGTCCGAAGGCTTTTTGCATTTCGTTGTAACTCCAATGGGGCATTCTTATGAGTTCGTATCTTCCAGTGAGGGATTCTGTCAGTCCGTCTTTGAGCAATAGCCGAGAAGAGCCCAGCAGAACAACTTTGAGATTTATGTCGTTTCTGGTATCTGCGTCCCATTGTTTCTTTACTTCTTCGCTCCAGTTATTTATCTTGTGGACTTCGTCAATTACGAGCAAATATTCTTCAGATTTGTTTATCTGCATTTTTGCTCGTGCGGATTCCCATATTTCACCTATCCAGCGTGTGTTTTCTTTGTCTATTCCGTCTGCAGAAACAGACAAGTGCGGAATTGTGGTTTCTGCAAGTACTTGTTTTACCATTGTCGATTTTCCGACTTGCCTAGGCCCTGAGATTACTTGTATTTTATCTCTGGGTTCTAATATCCTGTCAGACAGTTCTTTATATTGTTTTCTTTTTAGCATGTTTTTTTTTTTTTGTTTTAGTTGATGCAAAAATAGTAAAAAAAATATAATATTTGCTCAAAAGTGTGTAAATATTTACTCAAAAGTATGTTAATTTTTGCTCAAAAGTATATGTATATTTGCTCAATTCTATGTTGCAGCTTGCTCAAAAGTGTATGTATATTTACTCAATTATATATTACATTTTGCTCAAAAGTGTATGTGTATTTGCTCAATTGTATGTTGCGGTTTGCTCAAAAGTGTGTGTATATTTGCTCAATTGTATATTGCTATTTGCTCAATTATGTATTTCTATTTGCTTAAAAGTGTGTTAATGTTTGCTCAAAAGTATCTAGTTATTTATATGCTTTTCTGTTTTGATAAAATATATTTAGGATTGAATTTTTTTTATGGTTTGTACATTTACGGAATGTTAAAAGTCTTACAGTACGTTTGAATCTATACGAAAAGTTTAGAAAAAAATTTTTTTACAAATCTATAAGTATGAGCAAAAGAAGAATTAACATGAACAAAATCATACTTTTCTTTAGTAGAAAAAACAAGCGGAACCGAATTGAGGAGGAAAGATGCCCAGCCTCAGAAATCGGTTCCGTTTGGTTATATTAGATTAGCAAAGAGCTTGAGTGTCGAGAGCAATCATCAACTCCTCATCGGTGGGTATGCAGCATACGGTTACCTTTGAATCGTCGGCTGAAAGAACTGCCTCTGTAGCACGGCATGCACGATTCTTCTCGTGATCCATCTTAACACCCATGAACTCCAGACCTTCAAGTGTCAGCTCGCGAACTTCCCACTGATTCTCACCAGCACCACCAGTGAAGAGGATAATATCTACACCGCCCATGGCAGCCGCATACTGACCAATGTACTTCTTGATACGGTACATATACATGTCCTTTGCCAGACGACACTTGTCGTTACCCTCTGCAATAGCAGCAACAACATCGCGATAGTCGCTTGAGAGGCAACTGATACGGGCAAGACCAGACTTCTTGTTCAACAAGTCAGATACACCCTTGGTATCCAGACCGAGCTTATCCATAAGGAAGGTAACAGCACCTGCATCTATATCACCACTACGGGTACCCATCACCAGACCCTCCAAAGGAGTAAGACCCATACTGGTATCCACACACTTGCCATCCTTCACAGCTGCAATAGAAGCACCGTTACCGATATGGCAGGTGATAATCTTTTTGCCTTCGGGGCTACAACCCAAGAACTCACAAACACGCTGTGAAACATAGCGATGGCTAGTACCATGGAAGCCATAACGACGTACGCCGTACTTTTCGTACAACTCATAGGGAAGAGCATACATGTAAGCATAGTCGGGCATAGTCTGATGGAAAGCTGTGTCAAATACACCCACCTGAGTAATATTGGGCAGAAGTGCACTAACAGCATTCACACCCTTGATATTTGCAGGATTGTGCAAAGGAGCTAGGTCATTGCAAGCAGTGAAGGCTTCCATAACCTCGGGAGTGAGAACAACAGACTTGTTGAACTTCTCACCTCCATGCACCATTC
>CALFTM010000056.1 GCA_937916355.1 uncultured Bacteroidales bacterium | reverse complement strand
AGAGCCGGAGTGGGTGGAGCATGACGGAAAGCGGATTTATGAGGCGGTGATATAAATTTCAGAAATTTAAAAATTGCAACAATTAACATGAGAGCAAAATTTTTAATAGCAATATGTACCTTTTGTTTGCGACACATATCCAGGAGGTATGTCTTTTTCAGCACTGAAATTCGGCATGGCTACCGCCTTCTACAAAGGCAGATGGTACTACATCAACGAGCTGGGCGAGGGCTTGCCGGACGAGGCGTACCAGCAGAACAAATAACAGCCGTCCCTTTCCTTGGATATTCCTACAAAGGCAACCAACAACTGTTGGGTGGCTGACAAATATGGGGAGGTGATAATTGTTCAATCACTGTTTGATGATTTTCACCCTTTCAGAGTGAGATTCAAACACCACTCGAACTACATATATGCCACAAGGCAATTGATCCATTTGTAGTGTGGAGATTTTAGATTGCGGATAAACCACATTTAAAATCTCTCCTCTCATTGAAAACAATTCGATTTTTGAGGGCTGCTCATCACAGATGATTTGCACCTCTCCAGAAGTTGGATTCGGGAAAACCTGAACATGAAGCTCGTCAGAGTAGGGCTCTTGGATGGAGGTCTTCTTTTGTGTCTGCATGAGCGGATTTAAGAACAACGAAAAATTACGTTGAGCTATCGGACTTTCTGAAAGTTGCTTCCAAGAATCTTTAGATTTGAAGTATGCGGTATTGACATTTGAGGAAGTAGCTTCCGCCGCAAGTATTCCAAATCTCTTTTTCATTTTTTGAGGGATTTCAATTGCGACAAAAAATGTGCTGTCCACTTCAATAGGAGTGGTGAAATTCAGATAATTATCTCTTGAAGAGAGTTGTATAAACTCTTTTTCAGAAAAATCATTAGCTTCGTATTGAGTGGAGGTGATGCGAACACGTTGTTTGTGTAGCAATTTTTCTGGGAATAGATCACCATCGTATATTTTCATCCAGATGGTATCTTCTGCATGATAGGTTGCCTCTTCCGCAATCAGATAACAACCCAAAAGGAGTCCGCCGTCCGAATCAAATTTTTCTGCAAATTCATAAATTTCAAGTTCGTTGCTACCCGCAATGAAATTTTCGTCGAGGTGCTCTTCCGAGTAAAACAGTTTGTCACCTTTCTGATAATTTGATAATCTTTCGCATGAATATTGGTAGGGCTCCAGTCCGTCGAGTGTTGTTCTCCCACTTTGCGTTGGATCCAACCAACTATATAGAGAGCGGTTTTCATTTCTACCTTTCCATGCAGTATTGATGCGATAGAATGCGTCACGACTTTTTATGTCGCATCCGGACGGCTCATATCCTCCGGTCAGTGCCCCAATGATTCTATTGTCAGAATCGAAAAGAGGAGAACCCGACGAGCCACCCTCTGTCACACCCTTTTCCCATCCCGATACGATCCAATGCACATTCGCGTTGAGATGGATGTCAGAATTATTGAATGTAGCAGGAATTGGGGCAGAGAGAGAACGTGCATATTTCTTTACATCCCCTTTAGGGTGATGTACGGTGTAGACTGTACCCTCTATTGTTGGGGAGATGTTCCAACCTGCATAATATGTATTATATTCTACAGGAGGTTTTTCGTCCAGTTTCATCAATATCATATCGTTCGTAGAGAGGATTGCCCGCACCGTAGAGCCAGAAATGCTCATTTCCAAAGACCCTTGTACATTCGGAAGACAGTAGGGTGTCTCGTAGTTGAAAAAATAGAGGCAGGTGGAGGCCAATTGGCTGGCACTCATGGTGTCGGAAGTGAGAGAAAAACAATGTGCCGCGGTTAAAAAATAGGGAGTTCCGTCCTCCTGCGTGTTATTGATGAGAGAACCGCTGCACAAATTTGTTCCATTGACGACCATGAGGGCGACACATCTGCGTGAGCCATCAGGCACATCTTGGCAACTGACATCTGCATTACATTCCGCTGCCAATCCGAAAGAAGGGTATGCTTTAAAATCCCTAAAACCATGATTTACCTGACCGATGGAGATTTCCCCGGTTGCGCCAACCTCTTCAATATACTCTACAATGATTTCATCACCTTCTATGGGAGTTGTTGCCAATATGCTATCTGGTCGGTTATTATCCTTTGTATATGCACCCAATATGGTGGAGTAATCGGGGGAGTATAAAAATAATTTGGAATTTCCTTTCAATTGAAATTTATTGAAAATCAGGTTGATTGATAGAGCGTCTGTCGAGCGGATTTTCACTCTCCAAAGCTTAGAACCATTACTTAAAATTTTCCTCTCTCCACAATTCTGAGGAGTCAGCTGAGTTTTAAATGCGTGGGCAAACTGTAATCCTCCGATTTTTATTTGAGAAGAATCTTTCTGTACCATTGAAATATCAAAAGGAGGCATTTCTACCCATTCGTCATTTGTCAAACTCCTTAATGAAGAGGCAGAAGACTCTGCTAATGGGAAACCTCCATAGCTTCGTTGTGCATTTGTCCAGCAACAGAAGGACGATATAATGAATAAAAACGTAAAGATTCTTTTTTTCATGATTTGGAAATTATTTAAGTGAAACTTGGCACAAAGTCGCAAGTTTGTATAAGTCTAATAAATGAAGATTGGGCTTATCTGATTTTAAGTTTTTAAATATAGCTCCGTTAAATATGCGAATGGTTTTGTAAAATATTTTTTCAATACACATTTGCTTTAAGACATGGAAATATTTTAAGATTTTGACATCCTCTCTGAATAACTTTTTTTCCTCGATTTTTTGATAAATCTTCCAAAGGTTTTCGACCGCCTCAGCATTCCTTTTCAGGTATGTATCACTTGTTGCCAGTCCGATTTTCCTTGTAGGATTATCAATGTGTGTCATGATGAAATTTTCTTTTTTCATCTGCCAACCGAGCAGCGTGTCTTCATGCCCGTATGTTTTAAGAGATTCGTCAAATCGCACTTTTTCAAATACCTCTTTTCGGATGAGGGCGTTGAATGCGGTGAATGCCCTATAGGGTTGTAAGTTTCGTTTGTGGGCAGGTCTCTCTTCACGATTTTTCCCGTAGACCCATCTTAGGAGGTAGGGTTGTTGGGGCATTTCGTCGGAATAGCAAACACCACCCAATATCACATCCGCATTACACTCCTTTACAGCGAATAAGTATTTTGGGATAAATTGGCTATCAATGATTTGGGTGTCACAATCCATAAAAAGCAGATGACTGAACCGTGCTGTTTCCGCCAATCTGTTGCGGATGGCGGCTCTTCCAATGTTTTGAGGTAATTCGGTGTATTGCACATTCGGAAGTTGTGCAAGCATACGGTTCGCCTCTTTGTGCAGGGACGAACAATCGTCTATCAAGATTATTTCGTAGTTGATGCCAGATTGCACACACTGCTCATCCAACCTGTTAATCAGGTCGGTACAATCATGATTGAATATGGGTATGCAGATGGATAGTGATACCATTTTAACGCTTCAATAATAACATATTTGAAATCTGTAAAAGTATTATTTTTGAAGGATATAGAGAAATTTTTTTCAAGTAACTTTTACAAGAAAAGATAACTCGCTCAGAATAAAATGATAGGACAGATTGCACAAAAATTGGGTGATTTTCTATTTCATCAGAAACTTGTCTTTTATGGCTGTGAAATGAAATTCTGTTTGCAAATTCGTTTTTTTGCTACTTTCTCCTTCCGCTATTTGCGGTATATGATGGTATATACAGCCTGCATTTCAGGTTTCATTTCTTCGTCGTATCGGATCATTTCAGTCTTATTTCCTTGAGAATCATATTTGCTTATGTCCTTACTTATTAACGAGCCGTCTGAGTTATACTCCGCCTGCTCGGTCTTATTTCCGTTTGTGTCATATTTGTAGATTTCCTTACTTTTTAACGAGCCTTTAGAGTTATACACCGCCTTCTCTGTCTTATTTCCTTGAGTGTCATATTTGTAAATGTTCTTATGCCATAACCAGCCGTTTGGGCTATACATCGCATCCTCTGTTATGTTTCCTTGTGTGTCATATTTGTAAGTGTTCTTACTTGCTAACGAGCCATCTGAGTCATATATCAAAAGCTTGGTATTATTTCCTTTTGTGTCATATTTGTAAATGCGCTTATAGTCTAACGAGCCGTCTGAGTCATACGTCAAAGACTTGGTATTATTTCCTTTTGTGCCAAATTTGTTAATTTCCCTCCAACTTAATGAGCCGTCTGAGATATAACATGACACCTTGGTTAATTTTCCTTTTTTGTTATATTCGTAAACTGTTAATGAACTATCTGAGTTATGCTTCAAAGACTTGGTCAATTTTCCTTTTTTGTTATATTTGTAAATGTGCTTAAACAATATAGAGCCGCCTGAGCCATAACTCGCCTCCTCGGTCACATCCCCAGATTCGTTAAAATTATATGACATAGAGTTTGTTTCGCTGCGAGATGGAACGCCCAAACTGTCCCTAAAAGAATAGTATGTACAAGTCAACCTCTCAACGTTACCATACAATGGAAAATAAACCCACCCTTGGCGTTCGGGAGCGTCTGCGGCAGACAGGGAGCAACTTGCTACTGCAACTAAAATTGTTAAAATTAAAGTGAGCCGTTTCATGTTTGTAATTAAATAATTTGTGAAAAATTAAAACGGAAGTAGAACAATAATAAAAGTATCATTTTAGAAATGAACCCTATTCCCCACTTTCTTATGGCAAATATAACTATTTTCGTGCAAGTAATCTGCAAGTTGTGAAATAATCCTGCCCGGTTCAACCTATCTCAATTTAACACGGTGAATAGATAGAAACTGCTTTAAGATTGTTTGGGCAAATGCCTGAATTTTTTCAAAAAATCACTTGACCTACTTTGTGGAAATTGTCATAAATCGTTTTGTTTGATGTAATTTTGCAAAAAAATCAAATTATGGATCAGAATAACGAGGTGATAGAAACGAAAAGTTGTCGCTATGTGGTGACGGACGAGATGTTGAATGTCAATGGGACATTGTTTGGCGGACGTGCGATGGGCTGGATGGACCTTTTGGGACATGAGATGGCGATTGAGTTGACTGGCTGCCAGACCATGTTCACGTTCTCTGCGGATAAGATAAAATTCCTAAAACCGGTCTTCCCCGGAGAGACAGTGGAAGTAGTGTCGGAAGTGGAGGAGAAGGGTGCGGTAAAACTTTTGTTGAGGCTGACGGTTTGGGCAGACCCCGATGGAGAGCAACGCCGAAAAGCGTTGACAGGGATATTCACTTTCATAGCGACAGACGATAAGTTTAGACCTGTCCGATTGCGTTATAGGGGTGAGTCGCAAGAATAAAACCCAATGAAAAAGAGGAGGTTATGACCTCCCCTTTTCCCATTCGATAGAGGCAACTATATTCCTCCTAAATCTTTTTCGTCGAAATCCTCAAACCACGTCTTCAGTTTGTTTTTAGCTTGTGCTTTGATGTCGTCGTTCAGGTTTTCCAACATTTTGACTACTGCAACCAAGGCTGCTGCATCATCCCCATATCCAAGTCCGATGATGAAATCCGGCACCAAATCCACCGGTAGGATAAAATATCCCAAAGCACCGATGATGAGAGCCTTCTCTTTTAAAGTGACAGTGTCAGATTGCAGAGAGTAGTAGAGTAGCAGAACGTAATAAATGACACGAAGCCCCGCCATTTTTGCCACTTCTCCGATTTTCTCCCAGAGTTCAGATTCGGAGTACTCTTTCTCATACTTTTTCAGGTTCATGTCCTGTTGATCTTTTTCTAATTCTTCCATGACAATTAATTTTTAAAGGTGAAACATTTTGTTGTTTAGACATTCTACCCCAAATCATAGAAATGTTCCAGAGGTATTTGAGGTAGAATGTTGTTATAAGCTTATTCCAAGCGAGCTTTTACTGCCAGCTTGTAGATATTTTCTATGTCCTGAGATTTCAGATGCACAAACCCACCGGTTTCCCCCTCTCCTAATCCGAAAGTTTTGACCAAAGCAGGGATGTCGCTCTCTTTTGCTCCCAACTCTTCAAAATTGATCGGCATGCCAATGTCGTGAAGGAAACGGCGGAATCGTTTGATTCCCTCAAGGGCAGTCACTTCTGGTTGTGCGAAATTCATTTCACACCCCCATACTCTGGTGGCTACCTGTGCAAAACGCATGACATCGTGGTGCATCACATACTCCATCCAAGCTGGCATGATGACAGCCAATCCGGCACCATGTGCGCAATCGTACAAGGCTGAAAGCTCGTGTTCGATACCATGACTGTTCCAGTCTTGTTCACGACCCACGCCCACGATGTTGTTGTGAGCAACCATCCCGGCCCACATGATATTCGCGCGAGCCTCATAATTAGCAGGGTCGGCGATGACTCTTGGGGTCTCTTTTATCATTGTAAGTAACAGAGCCTCACACAATCTGTCGGTTACTTCCACCTCTTGAGTGTTGGTAAAGTAGCGTTCGAAGATATGCGCCATGATGTCGGTAGCCCCACAGGCGGTCTGATAAGCAGGCAAAGAGGTGGTCAATTGAGGGTTTAAGACAGAGAATTTTGGGCGTAGGCAGTTGCCGCCAGCACCACGTTTCAACATTCCATCAACCTTTGTGATGACGGAGTCGCCCGACCCTTCGCTACCGGCAGCGGAAATTGTCAGAACAGTTCCGATTGGCAGGGCAGACTTTGGAGATTTGCCAGAATAGAAATCCCAGAAATCACCCTCATAAGGGACACCCATTGCGATGGCCTTTGCAGAATCAATGGCAGAGCCTCCACCCACAGCAAGGATGAAATCCACGCACTCTTTTTTGCAAAGCTCAATTCCTTTGTAGACCATTGTGTCGAGAGGGTTGGGTTGCACGCCTCCCAATTCCACATAAGCGATATTCTCCTCTTCTAAAGATTTCTTCACTCGATCTAACAAGCCAGAACGTTTGGCGGAATTGTTCCCGTAGTGCAGCAATACTTTTGAACCTCCGTATTTACGAACATACTTGCCACATTCGTTTTCTCTTTCACGTCCGAACACGAATTCAGTTGGGCTGTAAAAATTAAAATTTTCCATTGTTTTTTTGTATAATATAAAATTCGTTCTGTTGCAAATGTAGAAAAAATAATCTGTCCTGCAATGATTAGGCTTTTATTTCTATGTAGGTTCTTTAATTTCATTTTTATAGGACAAGCCTCTAATCTTTTTCAGATGTTTGATGCAAATTTAGATGTTTTTTATTGGTTAGAGTGGGGTATTTGCTTGGTTATTAATGGTTTGGCATTTACGATATTCGCACAGTTGTCCGGGCTGGATGAAATCTGAGTTAGTTTGTTATAGTATTTAATATTAAAACTATTGTGAGATATAAAAAAAAAGTTTGTTAATTTGCAAAAACAGAAATCAAATAATTAACAAATATGAGACGAATCATTTTATTTTTGACAGTTTTAGCGGCAACAGCAAGTTGCACCCTATTAGCCGCAGATGCGCCTAAGCGACAAGGATGGGGCGGATTCCCATTGTATGGTAACGTTAAGAGCGTGACCCGTACAGAACTTAAGGTCAGTTCGGGAGTTGTAGTTCGTGACAAGATAAATTCTAAGACTTCTTATAATTTTAATGAAGCCGGAGATGTGACTGAGAAGGCGACTTATATGTCAGACGGCTCGTTAAAAGGTACGGTCATTTTCAAATATGACACCAAAGGAAATTTGACCGATGAGGAGGCTTATGAGTCAAATGGCTCTTTATACGGTAAGGTCATTAACAAATACGACTCTCAAGGAAATATAACCGAGAATGCACAGTATTTCGGTAGCTGGTTAAGTGTTAAAAAAATTTTCAAATATGATACCCAAGGAAATAAGATCGAGGAGGAGACTTATATGTCAAACGGCTCGTTAGAATTTACGGTCATTTTCAAATATGACACTCAAGGAAATTTGACTGAGGATGCGGTGTATAGCTCAGACGGTTCGTTAGGCGATAAACACATATACAAATATGACTCCAAAGGGAATAGGACCGAGTGGGCGAGGTATTATGGGTCAAAGGACCAGTTTGTTTTTAAGGCCACTTTCAAATATGACACTCAAGGAAATTTGACTGAGGATGCGGTGTATAACTCAGACGGTTCGTTATACCAGAAATATACATACAAATATGACGCTAAAGGAAATAAGACCGAGGGTGTGAGGTATGGGTCAGCCGGCTCGTTAAGCGGTAAGACCACATACAAATATGACTCTCAGGGTAATGTGTCTGAGATAACCGAATACGACGGTGAAATGCGACTTGTAAGTCAGTTTGTACTTACTATTACCTACCGCAAATAGCGGATGGGAAAGGGGCAAACCATACTTTTTGCATTGTGGAGTTCTGAAGAAATATTGGGGAAGAGTACCTAAAAAGGCGTGCAAGTTTTGTTTTGCACGCCTTTTGCAATTAATTATCCCTTCTATCCTATTTGGAACTGAACAAGTGTCATTAACTATTCGTCTGATTTTTTATATTTACACCAACACCAAAGAAGAATCAAAAACAGAATCTTTGAAATTAAAACCGGTCCCAATATTGATATTATAATCAATGTTGGATTTGTTTGTTTAGTGGCGATTGAAAAACAGAAGAAAAAAATTGCAGTAATAGAAGCAGTCAATAAATCATATCCATAAATATTTGAATCAATAATCCGCTGACAATCAAAATATTTCATTTTGCGAATAATTCGTATTTCCTTAATCAGCTGAGGCACACAAAACAAAAGCAAGAAAAATGTCATTATAAAGACAGTCTTAGAACCATTGGAATCGTCCAAAAAACAAAATAATAAAATACTTGTCAGCAAAGGCTTTAGAACCAGAAAAAAAATAGTAACAATAGTATTCATAAAGTTCGATTATTTTGGTTTTTATATAACAGTCTGCTAAAAGTTTTACCTCATCCTCAATTGAGTTGTGAATAAAAAAACTTCCAACAAGAAATAGTTTCTTTTTCTTTTAAATTAGTACACTTTTCAAAATCTTTTTTAAATTCTAAAACTTCATTTACAAAGAATAATTTATGTACAATTGCAAAAAAAACAAATGCTATCCCAAAGAATGTACCAAAAATAATCAAAGTTTTAAATGGAATCTCGGCTCCATCTATAAGCGCCATAGAAAGAATCAAAAAAGGGGAGAGAAAGAGAAAATAAAAAAAGAAATAAGCTTTTAATGTATATTTACATATAATCTCTGTAGTATCATTGACACAATACAAAATAATCTGTGGTGATAATGAATTCCTACAATTATTCTCTTTTACATACAAACAATTTTTACGTTTATCAAACGAATACAAATATTTCTTTTTCTTACTAAAAAACGTAGGGCAACTCATACTTTCTAATTGCTTAGACAAAGCATGAATGTCAGTTCTTTCATATATAGTTTTATAGTAATTGTTCATCTGATTGGGAGGGGTTTAAAAATCAAACGTTCCTGTCAATTCTAACCAATTAATTATATGCAAATATAAGCAAAATATCCAAAAACCCAATAAAAAAAGTGCGCACCAGCCGATGCGCACTTTTTCAGTTTGAAACTCTTTTTATCTCTTTCTTACTTGGATGAGAAGTCCTTTGCCGTTTTCAAATCTCAGAAGGAAGATGCCTTCGGTGAGTTGGTCGTGTATCGGACTGATATCGCCGTTTTCGATTTCGAAAGATTTCACATATACTCCCAATGGAGTGAATGCG
>CALFTM010000055.1 GCA_937916355.1 uncultured Bacteroidales bacterium | reverse complement strand
AAAATGGCTATTGGTTAATGGAGTATATGTCAATTTCACGAATTATTTATAAGTCAAAACCGAGTTATGAGAAATCTTTCCTCTTCTCGGAGGCTGACGGCAATGACATAGGCTATTTCATAACATATCATTTGAGGATTCTCGATTTGGCGTTCAAGGATTTGAAAAGCTATATCGACAGAAAAACAAAGCAGCAGCAAATGTCCGACTTCCTTAAGTTGGGAGAGATAAACGAACGGCAAGCGCAGATACTGTCGTTGTTGCAGGAGAATCCGAAAACTGTCTTGACAGTCAAAGAACTTCAGAACAGATTTGCAGTCTCTCATCCTACGGTGAAGTTGGACTTGGACGCGCTGGTCGAAAGAGGATTTTTGCAGAGAGTGCCGGTAAACAAAGTAAAAAACAACTATATTAGAGGTGAGTATTTTGATTCGTTGATAAAAGGTAAAACACCTTAAAGTCGTAAAATATAGTATCTGCAGAAAACTTGTAAAAACTTGAAGATTTTTAAAGAATCTACAAGAATTTGCATGTTTTTGCGAAAAAAAATAGTTTAAGAAAGCGAAATAAATTACATAAAACCCCAAGAATTTTTGTGTTGTACGAAATACTTGGGAGGATAGAAAAATACAAAAAAACTTATGCGTCAAATATGGATACAACAGGATTGAAAGAAAAAAACTTCGAAAACGATATAGAGGCCTACTTGCTATCTCACGGATATGCAAAGGGCAGTCAGCAGACCTACGACAAGTCAAGGGCTATTGATATGCCACAGCTCATATCATTCATACAAGCCACGCAGCCTAAGATGTGGCAGCGATACTGCAATGTCTATGGCGAAAAGGCGGTGAAGCAGCTCTACACCATCTTTCAGCAAAATGTGGAGCAGAACGGATTGGTGCATGTGCTGCGTTATGGCGTTAAGGACAGAGGCATGGAGATACGGTTTGCCTACTTTGCGCCGGCATCCAACCTCAACATAGATTTGGTGGAGCGTTACAAGGCAAATATCCTCACCTGCACACGTCAGTTCGCCTACTCGGCGCAGAACCATAATACCATTGATTGGGAACGGCACATGGCATTATATCTCAACACCATTAAAATAAAGGAAAGCTGAAGTAGCAACCATGAGTTAAATAATATTTTTCGGGAAGCCTACATACAGTCACACAAAGAAAAAGAGTAGCCATAAAAAGGCTACTCCTTTTTGCTTATTGAAAGTGGGAACTCCTAATCAATCTTCTGCTTCATCATACGAGTCTATCACATACTCTGGCTCTACACCATCTTTCAGGTAGACTACCTGATAACGCACCGCACTCTTAGGAGACATTACCGTAACTTTAAACGATCCGGAATCATACTCACATAGGCGAACATAATATTTCTCCATCGTCTCCGACTCCATACATTCAAAGTTCAAATACTTGTAATTCTTCCGAACAACCCACTTCTGCGGCTTGTCGAAAATCTCAAATTTCACTTTCGTCTTCGTCACAGGGTTTTCCTGAATTATTTGCTTTCCTTTGACATCAAAAGTTAAATATACAGTTCCGCTCTTTTGCTGTCCCCATACATATAAACCGTTTGAATTTGGCGTCACAACACCATCGGCATAAGATACGGACTTAAACTTAGACACTTGCGCCTGCACAGAAACACCCCCCAACAACATCAAAAACAAAAGCGTCAACTTGTAAAATAGTCTCATAATCGTTTAATTTAATTATTAACATCAAAAAAAACATATTCTGCTTCATTGAGAACCAGATTCGAGGGCTAAATATATAAAATTGTCAGCAAATTGCACAACTTTAATTTAACATTTTTTTAATATCAAGCAACAAATATTTTTTACACACTGATTTTCAGCTAAATAAATATCATTTCATTATCTAAAAGTCAAAGAAAGACAACATCAATCAAAAAGAGAGACTTCCACGAAGGAAACCTCTCTTTTCTTACAACTTAAAATTACAATTATGGAAAATATAACACCTTAAAGGTTTCTAATTATAAAAGCGGAACGATCACCTCTTCCTGAAGAATAAACACAAGCGCACCTACGAGGTAACCCACCAACGCCAACAATGAAATGTGCTTAAGATACCAACCGAAAGGAACGTTCTCCAATCCCATCACCACTACTCCTGCTGCAGAACCGATGATTAGAATCGAACCACCCACTCCTGCACAGTATGTCAAGAACAACCAGAACACGCCATCAACAACATACGGTGCCATAGAAGGGTCTGCCAAAACCTGAGCCTCGGTCGCTATTGGATACATACCCATAGAACCTGCAACCAAAGGAACATTATCAACAATAGAAGAAAGGACTCCAATGATAATATCAATCACATAAATGTTTCCGACATTCTTATCCAAGAAATCTGACAACATACCCAAAATACCAGCACACTGCAATGCGGCAACCGCCATCAAGATTCCTAAGAAGAACAAGATTGTTGTAAGGTCGATTCGACCGATAATGTCTGAAATTCTCGCTTTTGAGTCCTCTGGGATGTGTTTGTTTTTGTGATAGAACAACTCGGTATATACCCACAAGACACCTAAGCCTAACAATACGCCCACGAACGGAGGCAAGTGAGTGACAGACTTAAATATTGGAACGAACAACAACGCACCTACACCCATGAAAAATATGATCTTTTGATCTGTAGAAGTCACATACTCTTCCACTTTATGACGATGACCGCAAACCTCCTCTCTTTCAGAAGTCAGTTCTCCTTTTAAGAAGAAACTTGCAATGAATGTAGGAATAAGCATTGAAATCAATGAAGGAAGAAATACATTAGGAATCACACCCGCAGTCGTGACATTTCCCTTCACCCACAGCATGATGGTTGTAACATCCCCAATAGGAGAAAACGCTCCTCCAGAATTTGCAGCAATCACTATGATACAAGCAAACAACCATCTCTCCTTTTTATCTTCAATCAACTTTCTCAACAACATCACCATCACAATGGTTGTCGTCAAATTGTCCAGCACTGCAGACATGAAGAAAGTAACAAAAGACAAAAGCCACAACAATTTCTTCTTATCTTTAGTCGTAATACGATTCGTTATGATAGAAAAACCTCCATGAACGTCAATCAACTCAACAATCGTCATCGCACCCATCAAAAAGAAGAGCGTAGATGCTACTTCTCCTAAATGTTCAATAATCTGAACACTCGTGACATAAGAGATTACATCTTCATGAGAGGTCAACTTCCCTACTAACTCAGGAACTTGCATCAGAACACCCTCAGCATTAAAAATGTAAACCGTCCACAACAAAGCACACAACAAAAGTGCTGACGCTGCCTTGTTTACTTTGATTGAGTGTTCCATAGCGATAGAAGCATATCCAATCAGGAACAAAATAACCATTAAAATTTCCATACGTTATAAATTTTATTTTAATAAATTTCTTCTCGAAATGTATTTACAAAATTAAGTCTTTTTCGTATTCTTACAAAATCAAAAGAATAATTTCTCTTTTTTATTTGCTTCTCATTTATCACAACTTCCTACATTTTATGATTTTCTTTTTTTCTCCAATGGTAGTCGCAAATAAATAGAGGTCGCCACCATCCGTGATTTTAAGTCTTTTCCGCAACTGGTCGACTGTCATCGGAAAATTACGAACGGAAATATTTGCCTTCTCACAATCAGAAAGATTCTCCTTCACCTCATTCTTACTCAACGAAAAAACGGACTCTATTTTAAAACGTCGTCCGGGAAAAGTTTCTATCTTTTCATCTGAGGTATAAAGATGGCTACTAACCGCCAATTTCTCAAGAGGGAATTTTTCCGTCAAAATTTTAAAAGCACCAGCTTTCATGAGTGAGGTGTTGGGTTCATACAAATAGCATCCGACATCTTCTGCTAAATGAAGTGGAGAATCAAATTCTTCTCTTTTTTTAAATTTGAAAACTGTTTTCTCTCCATTCTTCTTCAAATCCACACATACGATCTGCAAATCGTCTGATTTCTCTCGCGTCAGATGGAATAATAATTCCTTGCATTCATTTTGGACGGAAATAACATACAACTCACTAACATTCTCCAACTCATTGACAGCCAAACTTATATCCAACATCGGAGAATATTTCACCCAAATATCATGCGATTTTTCCAACAACAGACTTTTCCATTCAGACAAATTTGGACTACAATCTGATATCGAGACAACCTTTCTTCCTGCTCCATCTCTTCTGGCGGGGTCTAAATAGATTACTTCCACAGGAGACATCTGCGGGAGGCATTGCTCAAATGTAGAATTAAGAACATGAAAACCAGAAAGTTGTAGCATTTTAAAATTATGTTCCGCCAACTCGCACAGCTCTGGATTTTGCTCCACATAAAGCGATCTTTGAAATTTACGAGAGAGGAAAGAGAAATCGACTCCCATTCCTCCAGTCAAGTCGGCAAAACTCTCTCCATGTTCCATCAGAGAGGCTTTGAACTGAGCAGTCACTTCCGAAGAACATTGTTCCAATGAGAGGTGTACCGGGTACAACAACTCCTCCGTCGCAGCCCAAGAGGGGACTTTCTCCTTTGCCGTTTGCCAACCCGAAATTTGCTGGATCGCAAATTGGTGTTGCTCAGGAGAAAAAACGCCTCTCTTCAAAGCAAGAGAACGCACATCCTCCTCCCTATGAAGTTGGATATACGCTCTTATCTCCTCCGTCAGTTTCATTAACTAAATACAACAGTTCTATTTTTGTAAACCAACACTTTTCTATCAATATGTTCTTCCACCGCACGAGAAAGGACGATTTTCTCCAAATCTTGTCCTTTATGGATGAATGATTTCACAGTATCTTTGTGGGTTACTCGCACTACATCCTGTTCGATAATCGGGCCAGCGTCCAATTCAGTTGTCACATAGTGGCTTGTCGCACCGATAATCTTCACTCCACGCTCATAGGCTGCATGATAAGGTTTTGCCCCAATAAATGCAGGAAGGAATGAATGATGGATATTAATGATACGGTTCGGATATTCATTAATCATATCTTCCGAAATAATCTGCATATAGCGAGCTAAGACGATAAAATCGATCTTCTCCTGACGAAGCAATTCCCTCTCCTGAGGCTCTAATTCAGCCTTGTTATCCTTCGTAATCGGGAAAACGTGAAAAGGGATTCCGAACTTCTGCCCTATCCATTCCAAATCTTTATGATTACTGATAATCAAAGGGATTTCAACATTCAAACCTCCATCCATGTAGCGAGACAAAATATCGAAGAGGCAATGAGACATTTTAGAGACAAAGAGTGCCATGCGAGGTTTCTGACTTGAGAAGTAGAGGTTAAAATTCATCTCATACTTATTAGCGAACAAAGTGCTGAAATACTCCTCTATCTTATCTTTCGGAATGATGAAATTCTGCAAGTCCCACTCCACTCTCATACAAAAAACATTCTGTTCGTGATCGACATGCTGGTCCAAGTATAGGATATTTCCCTTATTGACATTGATAAAATCCGTTACCGCCGCCAAAATGCCCTGCTTATCAGGACAATGAATCAAAAGTATCGCTGTCTCTTTTTTTTCCATTTTATTTCTCTTTGAATCAACTGCTTTAAAAAATTTCACTAAGCAAACGCAAATATAACATCAATAAGGGAAAATCCATTGATTTTCGGAAAGAAAAAAAATCCTTTCTTCTGTCATAATGAGGGGAATCGAAAAAAAGGAACATTCGCAAAACACAAAGGGATTGCGAATGTTCCATAACCAGCCTGCTGTACCTAAAAACCTTAGGCAAGAGAGCCTTCAATAAAAACAGTTAACCTTATATGTTTACAAAACATCACTTCTTCTGTATTTTCTCAAAGTGATACTTTCCTTCACTCTCTATTTTCAAGAGGTAGAAGCCCTGAGCAAGTGCAGAAACATCAATCAAGTTTCTTCCTTCTGCACACTCCTGACGCAATGCCACAACACCACTCAAATCAATGAGCGAAACAGTGTAATCACCACCGACATAATCGACCGTCAGTTTATCCTTCACCGGGTTAGGGTAAGCGTAAACACCCTCCAATAGTGCTGAAAGGTCTTTTATGCTATTTTGTTTGTCATATACACACAATTTAAGACGCTCGTAATCATCCAGCAATTCTGCATTCTCTGCAAGACAATCTTTTTCAAAAGCACAATCCACCAATCCTGTAACATCCTCCTCAAGCAAGAATGCAGGATTTTCTGTGATACAATCACCCAAGTAGTCAATACGAGCCTCTACCCTTTTCAGATATTTGTTCTTTTTGATTGCCGCAGCGGCCAACAAAACGGAATCTGCACCACTTAAATCATCATCCGTCAAAGCCCACTTAATCAAGCGTCCGGTCTCCGTAAGATTATCCCAATCATTAGAACCACAGCTATTCGGCTTCAACAAACTTGCGGTCTCATTTTTATCAGCAAAACTCCAATTCGCCCAACTGATATTGTTTTCATTCATCCATTTGAACCACTCAACCGACTCTTCTGTATTGAAACCTCCGTTACCAGTAGAGTTGCAAGTACCAAACTCTGTCACAAAAATCGGGCAATTTTTAGAAAGTGCGACATCCGCATTATCACGAAGTCCTTGCTGATGAGTATTTGCATAGTAGTGGAGCGTGTACATTGAGTTCGGATAATCCAACGGACTATCTGCGGCAACGATGGTACGCTGGCTCCATACCGGTGTACCCGTAATAATGATGGAGTTAGGATCATTTTTAACGATAACGTCGATCAACTCCTGTGCATACGATTTGATTCTCGCCCAGCTAACATCCCCATTAGGTTCATTACAAAGTTCATACATCACATGAGCCTTTCCTGCATGAGTCTTAGACATATAATCGAAAAATTCTTTCGCTTCATCTATAACGGTCCATGGATCGTTAGTTCCCTTATTCAAAACGTGCCAGTCGATGATACAATAGACTCCTTTTTGCGCGCATATATCCACCAACTCGTCTATGAAAGCTTTTCGGTTATCTCCTTCGGATGGGCTTTTCACATATTCCTCAGCATAAGAAGCGATACGGAAAACGTTGATTCCCCAGTCGTCAACCATCGCATTGATGGCACTCTCTTTGTAGCAAGACTTCATCCAGAAGATGTCGTGCGTACTGATACCCTTCAAAACGACAACCTCTCCATTAACATCCACAATGTTTTTTCCAGAGACCTGCAACTTTCCATGTTTCGCAACCGGAGAATTAGCAGGGTAATTATCTGTTGGATATTTGGCTGGATCGAAAGCCTCATACTTTTTCTCGCCACCCTCATAGACAAAATTCACATATTGTCCGCTATAATAGCCATTAGGACCTTTACTGAACATAAACCAAAGAGAGATATTCCCGTTATGATCATATACATAATCATACTGCTCTTTTCCATCAGTCTCCATTATCAAACGATCTTGTGAATCGTAGCCATACTCATGACCTCTCTTATATACGTACTTTCCTGTACTGGCATTCCATTCACTAAACATTTCTTCTATCAACAAGCCTTTGTCATTGTAGATGTACTCCCCTAAAGAAGACGGCTCCAACGCTCCGGTTTCACGATTCAAAGACTTATTTTCTGTTTTAACTTGATGTCCATTTACGTCATAAGTAATGTCAGTTCTTATTGTGGTCACAAATTTATTCAACTCTGCCTCCCAAGAAGCATTCTCCAACCAAACCTTTTGATTCTTTTTGTTATATCCATAAGAAAATCTAAGAGACCCAGGTATTTCAGAGCGTATCAGATTCCCATTAGCATCAAACATTTCGTAAAAACCTGATTTACCAGTAAAGATGGTTGTATCATTTCGTTCTGTTTTTGTGTATCCTGAATGATAAACTTTTCTACCATTTTCAATCTTTATGGTATCTGAATAATCTGTTTGAAGATTTTGGCTTATTCTCTCTTCTGTAAGCAAAGAGCCATCCTCGCCATAGGTACGAGTCTCCTTGTCTAAAGACAAGACATTTCCCAAAGAATCTGTAGTCACACTCTCATAAGAGACCCAACCTAAATTTCGGTTGTCAGTATAAATCCATGTTTTAAGGGTCTCGACTTTGATCTCTTCTCCTGAAATTTCATCAAATTTCAAAGACTGGGTTTTCAACGAGACTTTATTAGCTTCCGCATCTCGAGTTATAACCAAAGGGTCTTCGTCCAAAAATTCTCCATTTTCTTTTGTGTAGAATACTTTAACCAAACCACTGGTTGAATCATCAACCCAAGGTTTTAAGCTTAATAAAGGATCTTTAAAATTTTGTGCCATAGCAGAACTTCCTATTCCACATAACGCAGCTGATAATAAAAATTTCTTTATGAGTTTCATTGTATTAAAAATTTAATTTTATCAAACCATACTCTGCATCGTCAAATGCAAATTGAATGCAACATTTTAATGCCACATTTTATCAACTGAGAAATGCACAAAATACCCGTATAGTCTGCTATGAAGACTCAAAAATCGACAAAAGACCTACATAAGAACCCATCACACATTCAAAAAAGAATCCCATTACCTAAGTTTCAAGAGATTCTAAAACCTTACACAGTACAATACTCAGTCATAAAAACGTGCCAAAGATATGTAAAAAAATTAAAAACACCAAACAAAAAGTATTTCTTCTTGTTTTACTTAGCATAAAACAGCAACGGTTTTGTCTTAGGGTTCGGACGCTGCTCTCTGCGGAGGCACGGCTGTTGTTTGTTCTGCTGGTATGCCTCGTCAGGCAAGCCCTCGCCAAGCTCGTTGATAAATTTGCAATTTTAAATTTTCTAAAATTTATATCACCGCCTCATAAATCCGCTTTCCGTCATGCTCAACCCACTCCGGCTCTTCCTGAACGGTCTTGTTTTTCAGGAAGGAGAAGGTGACCAAGTAACCTTCGTTCAGATTTCGGGTTTTGAGGTATTCGGCAAGCTGCACTTTGCCTTCGACCTCGTACTTTTCGCCTCGCCAGATTTTCAGTTCGATGACAAACTCCTCGCCGCCGAAACTTACAACCAAGTCCATACGACCGCCGTCTCGCGTCTCCGGCTCCACATAGTAGAAGCCAGTGCCGTTGACAATGGGTTTGAGGAAACAGAGGAACAAAAGTCTTCCCTGACGCTCCAGAAACTCGTTGTCCTCCTTGCGGTATTCGTTGTGAATGAGTTTCTGGAAACGCTCTATGACGTAAGGCATGTTGAGCTTGCCGTTCTGGATGTAAACAGACGAATTTTGGCGCAGTGAAGTATATTTGCTTCGCAACTCCGCCAAAACATAAAAATTATATATCAAATCCTCAAAAATGAGGTTGTGTATGCGAACTTTGTTGTTCTCTATCTTTATAATCGAAAACGTTAGTCCAAGTTCAATCATCGGGTCGATGGAAGAAAAAGGATACTCTCTCGAATCAAACGAGACGGAACGCATGAAGTTATTGAAGTCATTGTTATTCAATAAATTCTGTCCGATGCTTTTAAAAAGCGTGTTAGGTTCGGGATTGTTCAGCATCAATTTTACAGACTCTTGCACGCCTCTCTCGCTCCAATCCTTGTCTAACTGCCTGTCTATCAGTTCGCAAATCTTGCTCACAAGATATGGGTAGCCGCTGGTGTATTTGTATATTTCATTAGCGATGAACGCCTTGTCCATGC
>CALFTM010000054.1 GCA_937916355.1 uncultured Bacteroidales bacterium | reverse complement strand
AGCATCCAAAGCATCCCATGGATGAGGAGTCAATTGCTTCAAACCAAGAGCGATACGCTTCTTGTCATCATCAAAATCAAGGATAACAACATTCAACTTCTCGTCTAACTTCACAACCTCCTCTGGATGAGTCACACGACCCCAAGACAAATCTGTGATGTGAATCAAACCGTCTACGCCACCCAAGTCGATGAATACACCGTAAGAAGTGATGTTCTTGACAGTTCCTTCCAAAACTTGACCTTTCTCGAGTTTTGAAATGATATCCTTCTTTTGTTGTTCCAACTCAGCCTCGATAAGAGCCTTGTGAGATACAACAACATTTTTAAATTCGTGGTTGATTTTTACGACCTTGAACTCCATTGTCTTACCAACGAACAAATCGTAATCACGGATAGGCTTAACGTCAATTTGAGAACCTGGCAAGAATGCTTCGATGCCGAATACATCTACGATCATACCACCCTTTGTTCTGCACTTGATGTAACCCTTTATTACTTCGTCTTTCTCCAAAGCCTCGTTTACGCACTCCCAAGAACGAGATGCACGAGCCTTCTTGTGAGAAAGAACCAATTGTCCCTTCTTATCTTCTGGGCTTTCGATATAGACCTCTACCTCATCCCCGATTTTAAGGTCTGGATTGTAACGGAACTCGCTCACTGGAACAACTCCGTCTGATTTGTATCCGACGTTTACTACAACCTCTCTCTTGTTCATAGAGATTACCTTACCCAAAACTACGTCTTTGTCTTTTACGACATTCAAAGTTTCAGTGTACTTGTTCTCCAATTCCTCACGAGTTGCAGAGGTTTGTACGTCGCCATTCTCATAAGCATCCCAGTCGAATCCATCAACAGGAGCTACTTTTTTAGTTAATTCACTCATTTTAAATTTTTGTTTTAAAAAAAAACAATTTTAGTTTGACATTTAATTACTTAACTCTCATTGTCCAATTCCTACAGAACCCCATAAGAAAAAGAACGCGACAAATTTACAACATTTTTTTATTTTGGACACATAAGAACAAAAAAAAATTCGTTTACACATCAAAAAAAAATCTGCAATCCTCTTTTTTAACAATTATTTAATACCTTTGCGATGAATTTTTAAGTAAAAGTCAAAATGACAGAAAAAGAAGCATACCCAGAACATCCCGTGTATAGCAAAAACACGATAGAGTTCATCACCGTCGCTGCAGAGTTCTGCGCTTTTCTCGAGGGGTGTCGTTACTATACCCCAAAATCATTCTTTGACAAATCGACAAAAATGTTATCTCTCCTCTATTTGAAGGCTTCACTGATGCCCCAAATGGAGGATTCTTCTTTTTCTGAGCTACAACAGTTCGTCACAGAATTGTCATACGAAGAGCAAAGAAGAAACATCGAACAGCTTACGGGAGAGTTTGACGAGTACCTTGACATCAGGCAAGAAGAGGATGGGCAGTACACCGATGAGTTCGTAGCCTACATTTCCGAAGACTTGACCGACATCTATCAGGACTTGAGGGATATGATCGCCAATTTTCAGTCGGCTGACGTAAATATCATGAATGATGCTGTGGCAGATTGCTTAGACAACTTCCAGACCTTTTGGGGACCTAAGCTGTTGAATGCTTTGAAGGCGATGCATACAGTCCTCTATTCAGGAAAGCTGCCTGTCGATGAAAATACTGAGAGCTATGGTGTGGGATACGACAGAATTGAAAACGAAAGTAGCAACATCGAAATTGATTTCTTCAATGATTAATCCTAATTGCAACGAAAATAGCCAACCAACCACTCCCCCAACCATAAGGGAAAGTATTTCCAAGGAGGAACTTTCAAAATTTCCTTCTGAAAAATACCAAGGTCGGATAATTGTAATCCAGTCTAAAAATGAAGCACAAAAAGCTTGTGATTACTTGTGCAACATAGGAGAGACTGATGTGATTGGGTTCGACACCGAAACCAGACCCTCCTTCAAGAAAGGACACACCTACTCCATCAGTCTCGTGCAGCTCTGCACCAAAGACACTTGTTTCTTGTTCCGCACTATGGATAAATCCATGTGGGACTACATCAAACCAATACTGGAAGATGAACGTACCATGAAAATCGGTTTATCTCTCAAAGACGATTTTAATGGTGTGAAGAAAGCGACAAAAGGAGAAATCGTCATCAATCCTAAGAATTTTATAGAATTACAATCGTATGTAAAATCTTTTGGCATAAAAGATTGTGGTCTGTCTCGCATATACGCCAATCTTTTCGAGAAAAAAATCTCAAAAAAAATGAGACTTTCTAATTGGGAAGAGCCATTTTTGTCGGAAGCACAAAAGGAATATGCGGCATTAGACGCGTATGCGACAAGACGCATATATGTTGAATTGGAAAATCGCAAAAAAAGTTCGTTGTCATCGACCGACAACGGGCAACATAACCCGAACGAGGGTAACTCAATAATTTAGAATTAACAAAAACATTTAATATTAAAGAGACTAAGTCATCATGGGTGGTTTTTTTGGTACAATTAAAAAAAGTAGTTGTCTTCAGGATCTTTTTTATGGAACTGACTACAACTCTCACTTAGGAACGAAACGTGGAGGTATGGCCATGTTCGACAAGGAAATCGGGTTCACAAGAAGTATCCACAACCTTGAAAGTTCTTATTTTAGAACTAAGTTTGAACCCAATCTTCCAAAATTCCGTGGCAATTCGGGAATTGGTGTCATCAGCGATACTGACGCACAACCCATCCTCATCAATTCTCACTTAGGCCGTTTCGCCATCGTGACCATCGCCAGCATCAACAACATAGAGGAGTTGGGACAGGAGATGTTGGATAAAAAAATGCCTTTCTCCGAAATGAGTTCGGGAAAAATCAACCAAACGGAGCTGGTGGCTCTGCTGATTTCTGACGCTGACTCTTTTAAGGAGGGTATCGAAAATGTATATAATAAGATAAAAGGATCCTGCACCATGTTGCTGCTGACCGAAAACGAGATCATCGCAGCTCGTGACAAATATGGTCGTCTGCCAATGGTTATCGCCAATAAAGATGATGAGGGGTATGCGGTCTCTTGCGAGTCTTGCACATTCCATAATTTAGGGTACGAACCTTGCTACAATGTGGGTCCGGGTGAAATCGTAAGAATCACTGCTGACGGATTTGAGACCATCCGCAAGCCCGGAGACAAAATGCAGGTTTGCTCATTTATGTGGATTTATTACGGATACCCTGTCACCACTTACGAAAACATCAACGTTGATGTCATGAGACATTGTGCAGGTTGTCTGATGGGGAAAAAAGACAAAACGGAAGCAGACTACGTTGCGGCAGTGCCAGACTCCGGAATCGGATTTGCCATAGGTTATTCAAATGGAAGCGGAATACCTTATAAAAGAGGTATCGTAAAATATACTCCTACTTGGCCAAGAAGTTTCACCCCAGCTTCTCAAGACATGAGAAAATTGGTCGCAAAAATGAAACTCATACCCAACAAACAACTGCTTGAGGGCAGCAAAGTGGTGTTCTGCGACGACTCTATCGTAAGGGGTACGCAATTGTCAGACAATGTAGGCGCACTCTATTCTTATGGTGTAAAAGAGGTAAATATGAGAATCTCATGCCCTCCACTCATCTTCCCTTGTAAATTCTTAAACTTCGCCGCACGCGGGAATGAACTGGATTTCATCACAAGAAGAGTCATCCAAGAGTTAGAGGGAAGCCACGACATCAACCTCGACAAATATAAGACAACCGGAACAAAAGAATACAACAGCATGGTCGAATACATCAGGGAACAGTTCCAGCTATCTTCTCTGAAATTCAGTCCGATAGAGGATCTGGTTGAATCAATCGGCCTTCCAAAAGAGCAAATTTGCACACATTGCTTTGATGGTTCAAGTTACTTTTAATACAAACGGCAATGGATAAAATTATCATATACCAAGTTCTGCCAAGACTTTTTGGCAACCAGAAAGCGAAACCTGTAGCAAACGGGACTCTTAAAAAAAATGGTTGTGGGAAATTTAACGACTTCACTGCAGAACGACTTAAAAGTATAAAAGATTTGGGTGCGACACACATCTGGTACACTGGTGTGATTGAACACGCCACACAAACGGACTATTCTGCTTTCGGAATAAAAAAAGACCACCCAGCCGTAGTTAAAGGCATCGCCGGCTCTCCTTATGCGATAAAAGACTATTACGATGTAGACCCGGATTTGGCGGAAAACGTTGACGAGAGAATGAAAGAGTTTCAAAGTCTTGTTACGAGAACACATCGCGCCGGACTAAAAATGCTGATCGATTTCGTCCCTAATCACGTCGCCCGCCAATATTGTTCAGACAGCAAACCTAAGGGAACAAAGGATTTGGGAGAAAATGACGTGAAAGAGGTTTTCTTTTCAAACCAGAACAATTTCTATTATCTTCCAAATGAGACGTTCTCCCCTCGTTTCGACACTTCGCAATATGCGGAAGACCCTTATATCGAGCATCCGTGCAAAGCGACGGGAAATGACTATTTCGGCAACTCACCCGGTCTGTACGATTGGTATGAAACAGTAAAATTGAATTACGGAGTAGATTACCACAACAACCGCTTTGGAGATTTCACGCCTACCCCAGACACTTGGACGAAAATGAAGGATATCCTTCTATTCTGGTGCAAGAAAAAAGTGGATGGTTTTCGTTGCGACATGGCAGAAATGGTTCCTGTGGAATTTTGGGCTTGGGTCATTCCACAAATCAAAGAGAAGTATCCTGATGTGATTTTTGTGGCAGAAACCTACAATCCGGAAGAGTACCATCGCTACATTTATGATGGGAAGTTCGACTACCTATACGACAAAGTAGGATTGTATGACACACTTAGAAGTATCATGCGAAACGAGAACTCCTGCCACAACATCACCCACTGCTGGCAACGACTGAACGGAATAGAGGGACACATGCTCAACTTCCTTGAAAACCACGATGAACAGCGTATCGCCTCTCCTTTTTTTGCGGGATGTGCAGAAAAGGGAATCCCTGCGATGATCATCTCAGCAACTCTCAGCAAAGGTCCTGTCATGATTTACAACGGACAAGAGTTTGGGGAAAAGGCCGCCGATGCAGAAGGTTTCAGTGGAGCAGACGGCCGCACAACCATATTCGACTATTGGACGATCCCTTCTGTCTACAGATGGCTGAACAACAAATTGAAAAAAGAGGAGAAGTCACTGCAAGACTTCTACCAGAAACTTTTAAACATCTGCCAGTCTGAGAAAGCAGTTGGAGAGGGAGAATTTTTCGATTTGGAATATGCCAACTTCAACAACCCTGATTTCAACACACATAAGCAGTATGCGTTCATCAGAAAACAGGATAATGAGTTATTGCTAATTGCCGTCAATTTCGAGGATCTTGATGTCAACATCGGCATAAACATTCCGCAACACGCTTTCGACCACCTTCAGATTCCGGAGGGCAAAGAAGTTGAGTCTGTGGAGTTGCTCCGCAATACCAAAAGCGTGGTCTCATTATCACCCGAAAAACGCTTGGAGGTATCCATCCCTAAAAACAACGGTGTGATCATAAAACTCACATTCTAAAAAATTTTTTTCCCATAAATTATTATGGCACACCCCGAAAGTCCGATTTAGGTTTTCGGGGTGTTTTTTAGTCCTTTATTCAAGGAGGGTTTTATAAGAGCGACAAAAGATTCGACGACAAAAATACTTTTACCCCATCTTTTTAACCTTATTTAAATAATAACAGACCGCAAGAAAGAATTTTTATGCTAAAACAGACCATTATGAGCCAAAAAATTTTTAATTTTGCAAAATTAAAATAACAAAACAATAAAAAATTCGAGAGTATAAAATGGCAAAGATAAAAGGTGCTATTGTTGTAAACAAAGACCGGTGTAAAGGATGTCAGTTATGCGTGGTGGCATGTCCGGCCAATGTCTTGGCGATGTCTAAGCAAGTCAACGCCAAAGGCTACAACTATGCGGTGATGGCGAATGCCGACGCGTGCATTGGTTGCGCAAGTTGTGGAATTGTATGTCCTGACGGATGTATCTCGGTGTACAAAACAAAAATCGATTAAAGATGAGCGAAGAAGTAAAACTTATGAAAGGTAACGAAGCTATCGCCCATGCAGCGATTCGTTGCGGATGCGATGGTTATTTCGGCTACCCAATTACTCCACAGTCGGAGGTTATGGAGACCTTGATGGAGGTGGAACCATGGAAGACAACTGGCATGGTTGTTTTACAAGCAGAGAGTGAAGTTTCCTCTATCAACATGGTTTACGGAGGTGCTGCGAGCGGAAAGAAGGTGATGACCTCTTCTTCCAGCCCCGGTGTTTCCTTGATGCAAGAGGGTATCTCATATTTGGCAGGTGCAGAATTGCCAGCGTTGATTGTCAACGTGATGCGTGGAGGTCCCGGTTTGGGAACTATCCAACCAAGTCAGGCAGACTACTTCCAAACAGTGAAAGGTGGAGGCCATGGCGACTACCGCTTGATTACATTGGCTCCTGCTTCAGTCCAAGAGATGGCAGACTTCGTTGATTTGTCGTTTGAATTGGCGTTCAAATACCGCAACCCTGCCATGATTTTGGCGGATGGTGTCATCGGTCAGATGATGGAGAAGGTTGTGCTTTCAGACCAAAAGCCAAGAATGGAAGATAAAGAGATTGAAGAAAAATACCCTTGGGCAACCACTGGGCGTGCAAAGCAAAGAAAAAACAACATCGTTACCTCTTTGGAGCTTCAGTCAGAGATAATGGAGCAGAACAACTTACGCTTCCAAGCGAAATACAAAGAGATCGAAGAGAATGAGGTTCGCTACGAAGAGATTCTATGTGACGATGCCGAATATATGTTGGTAGCGTTCGGATGCTCTGCCCGTATCGGTCAGAAAGCATGCGAAATCGCCCGCGAGCAAGGAATTAAATTAGGATTGCTCCGCCCTATCACATTGTGGCCGTTCCCAACCAAGGCGATCGCAAAACGTGCGGAACAAGTGAAGGCCATGCTCTCTGTGGAATTGAATGCCGGACAAATGGTGGAAGATGTTCGTTTGGCAGTAAACGGAAAAATTCCAGTAGAACATTTCGGTCGTTTGGGTGGTATCGTTTTCACTCCTGAAGAGATCGTGGAGGCAGTAAAAACCAAACTAATGTAAGCCCATTGGCTTCACTATTTTTTTCACCTATAAAGAAGAAAATAAAATGACAACAGAAGATATAATCAAACCGGAAAACTTGGTCTACAAGAAACCGGAAATCATGAATGACAACCCAATGCACTACTGCCCTGGCTGCAGCCATGGTGTAGTACACAAATTGGTTGCCGAGGTTATCGAAGAGATGGGCTTGACCGACAATACAATCGGAGTCACACCGGTCGGCTGTGCGGTGTTCGCCTACAACTATTTGGACATTGACTGGGTAGAGGCAGCCCACGGACGTGCGCCAGCAGTGGCAACCGCCCTTAAAAGACTTCACCCGAACAGTATGGTCTTCACCTACCAAGGTGATGGTGACTTGGCTGCGATTGGTACTGCAGAGACAATCCACGCCTGCAACCGTGGAGAGAGCATCGTAATCATCTTCATCAACAACGGTATCTACGGAATGACAGGAGGTCAGATGGCTCCTACGACCCTTGAAGGAATGAAGACCGCCACTTGTCCCTACGGCCGTGATGTGAAATTGAATGGTTACCCATTGAAAATCACCAACCAATTGAAAGATTTGGAAGGTATGCGTTACCTTTCTCGCCAAAGCGTGCATACTGCCGCTGCTGTTAGAAAAGCTAAAAAAGCAATCCGCAAAGCTTTTGAAAACAGCATGGACGGCAAAGGTGGTGCCAACATGGTAGAAATCGTATCAACTTGCTCTTCTGGATGGAAACTTTCCCCTGTGAAGGCAAATGAGTGGATGGAACAAAACATGTTCCCAGCCTACCCTCTTGGCGACTTGTTGGATAAGGACGCTGCTACTAAATAGTCAACCCTTTAATATCGGAAGAAAATGACAGAAGAAATCATCATAGCAGGCTTTGGAGGACAAGGAGTCCTCTCTATGGGAAAAATCCTCGCTTACTCAGGTTTGATGCAAGGAAAGGAAGTGGCTTGGATGCCAGCTTACGGACCAGAGCAACGTGGAGGTACAGCGAATGTTACAGTGATCTTGAGCGATGAGAAGATCAGTTCTCCTATCCTCAACACTTACGACACCGCCATCATCCTCAACCAACAGTCTCTCGACAAATTTGAAAAGACTGTAAAACCGGGAGGAACGCTTATTTACGACCCTTACGGAATCGTTACTGCTCCGACCAGAACAGACATCAACATCTACAAAATCAATGCGATGGATACCGCCATCGAAATGAACGCACCAAAATCGTTCAACATGATTGTATTGGGTGGATTACTGAAAGTCCGTCCGATCGTAGAGTTGGACAATGTCTTGAAAGGTTTGAAGAAGACATTGCCAGAACGTCACCACCACTTGATTCCTATGAATGAAGAGGCATTGAAAAAGGGAATGGAGAGCATCAAATAAAAACTCCTATCCTTACAAATACAAAAAAAGCAGGCTTTCTATCGCAAATGATTAGAAAGCCTGCTTTATTTTACCCCAATCTGTAAATTTCACCGAACTATAAACTTCCTTTAGTTGACGGCAATTCAAACTTATAAATATCCCTCTTGATCGCCATTTTGATAGAACGAGCCAATGCCTTGAAAATACCCTCTATCTTATGGTGTTCATTATCCCCCTCTGCCTTAACATTCAAATTCATTTTAGCAGAATCACTCAACGACTTGAAGAAGTGCAAAAACATCTCGGTCGGCATATCGCCCACATATTCACGACTAAATTTGGCATCCCAAACCAACCACGGACGACCACCAAAATCCAATGCCACTGAACAAAGGCAATCATCCATCGGCAGACAATAACCATAACGCTCAATACCACGCTTATCACCCAAAGCTTTCAACAAAGCCTCTCCTAAAGCGATAGCAGTATCCTCAATCGTATGATGCTCATCGACATTCAAGTCTCCTTTCACCTTAATCGTCAAGTCACAACCTGAATGCTTTCCAATCTGATCCAACATGTGGTCAAAGAAGCCCAAACCGGTAGAAATTTCACATCTTCCCGTTCCATCTAAATTAAGACTCACAAAAATATCGGTCTCTTTGGTTGTTCGCTGCACCGTTGCGACACGCTCTCCTGCGAAAAGGTATTCTGCGATTTCATTCCATGAAGTCACCACCTTCACATTCAAATCTGTGAAACCAGCCGACTTCACCTGAGCCTCTCCACTTTCCACATCCGATGCGATAAAAATGGCATTCGCACCCAGATTCTTAGCCAATTGCACATCCGTCAGTCGATCTCCGATCACATAAGAATTTGCCAAGTCATAAGACCCATCCATATACTCCGTCAACATGGCAGTCCCCGGCTTCCGTGTCGGCAACCCATCTTCTGGGAAAGACTTATCAATAAAAATCTTATCGAACACAACACCTTCGCCTTCAAGAATCTCAAGCATCTTATTCTGCACACTATCAAAATTCTCTTGTGGATAAACAGGCGTACCCAGACCATCTTGATTGGTCACCATCACCAACTCGTGCGATAATTTCTCACGAATAAAATGTAGATTACGAATTACCCCCGGCAAGAAGGTCATCTGTTCGAGGGTATCAACTTGGAAAGTAACAGGAGGTTCGATGATCAACGTCCCATCTCTATCAATAAAAAGAGCACTTTTCATATTCTAAATATTCCAATATTTATTTTTCGATTTTTTTGTCATTCGCAAATTTAATAAACTGCCATCAATATACAAACCCTTACTTTCATTTTGAAAGAGAAATAGCGAAAAAAGTTTTAATACAATAAAGAGAGAGTGCTAATAAGTAAATTTTTTTCACGACAAGATTTACTCTCAAAAAAATTTCAAACCTCAAAAACTCTGTTTTTTTCAAAAAATTCTTATATTTGTGGGATAAATATTTATAACCAAAGTCATAAAACATGGAAAAACTCATCGAATCCCTTATGTTAATGGGAATTGGAATGGCAACCGTTATCATTGTGTTACTGTTCATTATAGTGACAGGAAACCTTTTGATCTACTTAGTTAATCAATATGCTCCTGAGGAGAAAAAAATTCCAGTTGCCACCACACCGCGCAACAACAGCGTAGACGCAAACGTTGCAAGTGCGATAAACCTTGCAATCAACAAACTGACAAACGGAAAAATGAAAGCTGAAAAAATTGAAAAAATTTAGTTCGTTTTTCCTCCATTATCATTTTAAAAAAAATAAAAAAGAATCATTTATAAAATGGCTAAAGAAGTAAAATTCAGTCTCGTATTCCGAGACATGTGGCAAGCCGCAGGAAAGTATGTTCCTCGCGTTGATCAATTGGTAAAAGTAGCTCCGGCTATCATAAAAATGGGTTGTTTCGACCGTGTTGAAACCAACGGTGGAGGTTTTGAGCAAGTAAACCTCCTCTACGGAGAAAACCCTAATAAGGCAGTTCGTGAATGGACTAAGCCATTCCACGAGGCTGGCATCCAAACACACATGTTGGACCGTGCTTTGAACGGATTGCGTATGAGTCCGGTTCCATCTGACGTGCGTAAATTGTTCTACGTCGTAAAAAAGAAACAAGGGACAGACATCGCCCGCACATTCTGCGGTCTTAACGACACCCGCAATATCATTCCATCCATCCAATATGCACACGATGGTGGCATGATCTCTCAATGCTGCCTTTGCATCACCTACTCCCCTATCCACACGGTGGAATATTACACCAAAATGGCGAAAGAACTGATCGAGGCAGGCTGCGATGAAATCTGTTTAAAGGATATGGCAGGAATCGGAAGACCAGCCTTCTTGGGCGAGTTGACAAAGAAAATCAAAGAGATTAAATCTGACATCGTCATCCAATACCATAGCCATGCAGGCCCTGGCTTCAACATGGCTTCTATTTTGGAGGTATGCAAAGCTGGATGTGATTATGTGGATGTAGGTATGGAACCTCTTTCTTGGGGTACTGGACACGCGGACGTTCTTGCAGTCCAAGCGATGTTGAAGGACGCTGGATTTAAGGTGAAGGAGATCAACATGGAGGCCTACATGGAGGTTCGTTCTCTTATACAAGAGATGATGGACGATTTCCTCGGATACTACATTCCAAGCCGCAACCGTCTCATGAACTCCCTTCTTATCGCACCGGGACTTCCTGGTGGTATGATGGGTTCTCTCATGACAGACCTTGAGACCAACCTTGAATCTCTCAACAAGTGGAAAGAGAAGAACGGGAAACCTAAAATGAGCCAAGACGAATTGCTTATCAAACTTTTCAATGAGGTAAGTTATGTTTGGCCGATGATGGGTTATCCTTGCCTTGTGACTCCGTTCTCTCAATACGTGAAGAACATGGCTCTCATGAACGTAATCCAGATGGAAAAAGGCAAAGAGCGTTGGTCTATGATTGCGGACGACATCTGGGACATGATGTTAGGAAAGTCTGGAAAACTTCCGGGAGAGTTGGCACCTGAACTCATCGCTAAGGCGAAAGAGCAAGGTCGTGAGTTCCACACAGAAGACCCTCAAAGCAACTATCCAGACGCTTTGGATACATTCCGTGAGGAGATGAAGAAAGAGGGCTGGGATTTAGGACAAGACGATGAGGAATTATTCGAATTGGCTATGCACCCACAACAATACCGCGCTTACAAGTCTGGCAAGGCTAAGGCTGACTTTGAAGCAGACTTGGCAGAAAGAAAGAACAAGAAATGTTCTAATGAAGGTGGAGCAAATCTACCTCAGACAGTGACGGTAGAAGTTAATGGTGTGAAATACTCAGTGGTTGTCGGAGCCAACGATGCTTCCGCAGCAACATCTTCTCCTGCAGCAGCCGCAGCAGCACCGGGAGAGGGTAACGAATTGCAGGCTCCATTGGAAGGTAAATTCTACTTGGTTAAAAACGCTGGAGACGCTCCCGTAAAAGTTGGTGACCAAGTAAAGAAAGGACAAGTGATTTGCTATGTAGAGGCGATGAAAACATTCAATGCAATCGCATCAGAATGGGATGGCGTAGTAACAGAAATTTGCCAATCAAGTGGAGCTTCTGTGGCAGAGGATGATGTACTAATGAGAATAAAATAATAGTCCATGGAAGATATATTAGGCAAAATATACGAAATGACGGCGTTCGACTCGATTATGGAGCAGCCGTCCTGTTTGGCGATGATCTTATTGGCTTTCGTCCTTCTCTATTTAGGAATCAAAAAGGAGTATGAGCCTCTACTTCTCGTGCCAATCGCATTTGGAGTTTTGATAGCCAATATCCCCGGAGGAAACATGGGCGTAATCCCGACCGACGGAGAAGGATTCGTAACCTATATGTTGGAGGGAGCTGAAGTGAAAAAGAACATTTACCAAATGTCTCTTCCTGAAATCGCGCACGACCTTGGAATCATGAACTTCCTATACTATGCGCTCATAAAATCAGGACTTCTTCCTCCTATCATCTTCATGGGCGTTGGAGCGTTGACCGACTTTGGTCCGATGTTAAGAAACTTGAAATTAGCGATATTTGGAGCCGGTGCGCAATTTGGAATTTTTGCTGTGTTGTTGATCGCAAGCCAATTTTTTGAGATTGAAGAGGCTGCTTCTCTTGCAATCATTGGAGGTGCGGATGGTCCAACTGCTATTTTCACGACATTGAAATTAGCACCTCACTTATTAGGTCCTATCGCTATTGCGGCATACTCATACATGGCATTGGTGCCAGTTATCGTCCCATTGGTTGTAAAATTGACTTGCAATGAAAAGGAATTGAAAATCAACATGAAGGAACAGGATAAACTCTACCCTTCTAATGGTGAGATCAAAAACATGAGAGTGTTGAAGATCCTTTTCCCTATCATCACAACCGCCATCGTAGGACTAATAGTTCCTGACGCAGTATCACTGATCGGTATGCTGATGTTTGGTAACTTGTTGAAAGAGATAGGAAACAACACATCACGCTTGTTCAATGCGGCTTCTAACGGAATCATGAATGCTGCGACTATCTTCTTGGGATTGTGTGTGGGTGCGACCATGACAACGGATTCATTCCTTAATTTCACTACAATCGGAATCGTGACTGGAGGATTCTTCGCATTTGGATTCTCAATCTTTGGAGGTATCATGTTGGTGAAACTCATGAACTTATTCTCTAAAAAACAGATCAATCCGCTTGTGGGAGCAACTGGTTTGAGTGCCGTTCCTATGGCTTCTCGTGTCGCAAACGAAATCGCATTGAAGTACGATCCTAAAAACCACGTATTGAATTATTGTATGTCAAGTAACGTGGCAGGAGTAATCGGTTCTGCAGTTGCAGCAGGTATCTTGATTGCTTTCTTGGGATAAAACAGAGAAAAACATACTGATTGAAGGGGAGGTTTTCAATGACCTCCTCTTTTTTTTCTAAAAAATTCCTATAATTATCAAACATTCAGTATATTTGCCAAGTAACAAATTTTAAACCCATGAAAAATATTACACTTAGATTGATTGTGTTGCTAACAATCGTGTTGGGAATGCAAGGTTTAGTAAATGCCGCTCCAGATCCGAACTTCCACATTTACATCTGTTTCGGACAATCCAATATGGAAGGAGCAGGTCAAGTAGAACAATCAGACAAAGTCAACGTCAACGAACGATTCAAGATGATGGCAACCGTGAGTTGCAACGGAAGTCGAGAGATGGGGAAATGGTACACCGCCGTCCCTCCTTTGGCGAGATGCAACACCGGACTCTCTCCTGCCGACTATTTCGGAAGGACATTGGTAGAAAAACTGGATGAAAACATCAAGGTCGGTGTGATTGTCGTGGCAGTTGGTGGCGCAGACATCCAATTGTTTGAAGAGGATGGTTACCAGTCTTACCTGAACACCGCAGCAGACTGGCTGAAAAACTGGGCGAAAGAGTATGACAACAACTGCTACAAACGTATCATCGACATGGCAAAGATCGCACAACAAGATGGTGTGATCAAAGGCATCCTTGTGCATCAAGGAGAAACCAACAACATGCAACAAAACTGGCCAAACAGACTGAAAGCCATTTATGAAAACATGCTTTCTGACCTGAACTTGAAAGGTGAGGAAGTGCCTTTGCTGGTTGGAGAGACTCGTCGTGACGGAGTTTGTAGCGGACACAATCAAGTGATTGCCAACGTCCCTAACGTAATCCCTAACTCCTACGTAATCTCCTCTGAGGGCTTAGAAAAAACCAACGACGACTACCACTTCTCAGCCCAAGGTTACAGAGATTTTGGGAAACGTTACGCAGAACAAATGCTGAAACTGCTTCCTGCCAATTCAGACCCTCAAGAGCCTGAGCAACCAGAAGAAGAGGAGCCTGAAGAAGATCTTAGCAATCTTCCTATCACAGGAGCAAAGGGAGGGACAAACATCTACGTGAACAACAGACAAGTATTTGTTTACGCTCCACAAAGCATCAAATCAAACCGTCCGTTGGTGATTTCCATGCATGGTATGAACCAAGACATCAACTACCAAAAACAGATGTGCAATTGGGAATCCATCGCAGACACCGCCAACTTCGTCGTGGCTTACCCTTCCGGTGAAAACGCTTCTTGGGATTGTTTCGGAAATAGCGACAAAGACACCAAATACCTTATCGCAATCATTGATAAGATGTATGAGGACTATAAAATCGACAGAAAACGTGTCTACCTGAGTGGCTTCTCTATGGGTGGTATGATGACCTACTACTGTATGAACAACATCCCTGATTATTTCGCCGCATTTGCTCCGATTTCAGGTTACTTGTTTGGGGCAAAACCCAACCCCAACACTCGTCCTGTTCCCCTATTCCACACGCACGGGACGGGTGACGATGTAGTCTACTTCAATGCAAGCGGCAACCAAGAGGGCGCACAAGCGGTTGTAGATGCTTGGAAAGCACACAACAATTGCACAGAAACCACAAAAGTGAAGGTGAACAACTGTACAGACAGGACAATCTACAGCGGAGGAGACTGCGACGTGGAGGTTGTACTCAATGCAATACCGGGACGTGGGCATGAACCAAGAAATGACAATTGTCACCACACCTCACTCGAAATATGGAAATTCGTTAGCAAATACACAAACGAATGTGGGGCTGCTGTAGAAAGACCGGTAGTTCCGCAAACCCCATACAATGGCATTGCCGCCGCCCTTCCGGGAAAAATCGAAGCAGAAGAGTTTGACGAAGGAGGACAAAATGTCTCCTACTACGACAAAGACACTCAAAACAGGAACGGTGACACACGCGACGAAGCAGTAGACATGAGTGCGACCGCCATCGGCTACACCGAAGAGGGAGAATGGTTGGAATACACCATCAACATTGAGAGGGCAGGAGACTACAAAATGGAGACCTCTGTAGCATCAGGAGCGGATGGTTCGTCATTCAAATTATACTTAGACGACGAAGCGATTACCGATGTCATTGACGTTCCCAACACAGGAGACTGGGAGACATTCGTAACCGTAGAGAGTGCCATCAAATCACTTCCTGCAGGAGAACACATCCTTAAATTGGAAATCACCGGCTCGTGGCTGGACATGGACTACATGAACTTCAAACTCGTTTCACAAAGCACTGGCATGAACATCCCGCTAAGCGACTTTTGGGTGGAAAACAGCGAATGCGATGTGTTCGGTCTGTTAGGGCAAAAAATCAAAACCGTAAACAACCGAAACGAACTGAAAGCTTTGCCAGCAGGTGTTTACCTACTGCGCAATACCCAGACCCAAAAAGTGAAGAAAGTGGTCATTTCAGAATAGGAGAGATTTTATAAATTCGACAATAGTTTAAGGGCAGAACTTTTTTGAGGTTCTGCCCTTTTTCATGGCGTATATGCCCCACCATTACAAAAAAAAATGAACTGTGCGGAATCTATAAAATCCTACACCTACCGTACGATTACGATTTTTTCGCACAATTCTGTTCTGATAAAACATTGGCATATACGTAAAAAGGCAGAACTTTTCGCCCTGCCCGTGGTTGATGTCATTATTACAACATATGAGACAAAGAGGTGATAATATCCCCGACCGTTCTAATACGTTGTGCCTCTTGGTCTGAAATCTGGACATCGAATTCTTTTTCAATCTCCATTATAAGTTCGACGGCATCAAGGGAGTCTGCCCCCAAGTCTATTGCATTCATTTGGATTATTTTTTTCTTGACATTTTTTTATGCCATTCTACAGCTTTATTTAGATTTTGTTCCACTCCTATACCTTTCATATAACAATAACCCAAATTGAACTGAGCATCAGCATTTCCTTGTTCTGCCGATTTACGAGACCATTCTAACGCCTTGGAATAATCTTGATTGACTCCTTCTCCTAAATCCCCAACCGACATTGAGCAGCAGAATTCCCCTGTTCTGCAGATTTCCGATACCATTCTACCGCCTTGGTATAATCTTGATTGACACCTTTTCCTTCATAATAACAATCACCCAACCAAAATTGAGCAGCAGAATTTCCCTGTTCTGCAGATTTCCGAAACCATTCTACCGCTATGGAATAACTCTGACAGACTCCTTTTCCTTCATAATAACAGATTCCTAAGCGATATTGAGCATCAGAATTCCCTCGTTGAACTGATTTATGAAACCATTCTACCGCCTTTACATAATTCCGACAGACTGCTTTTCCTTCAT
>CALFTM010000053.1 GCA_937916355.1 uncultured Bacteroidales bacterium | reverse complement strand
TTCTGCAAAGATAATGTTTTGGTCGTGATTTCATAGAGGTGTAACAAAAATTAATCATAGTAAACGCAATCAATTACCTCCTAAAAACGGGTTGTCAATGGAGGTTGTTCACACTTAATTCTTAATTATATTATAAAAAATTTCCTATTCGGTAGCTCTATCTACTAAGAGGTGTTTAAGCAAATAAATTTTTTGCTATTACAAAAAACTCATGCTTTTACAAAGATATGAGCGAATTTAATTTTCAATAATTTTATCTATTCAACTGACTATCAGAAACATTCAAACATCTGACACTCAATCGACACGCTATCCCTCTCCTTTGTCTGTACCAATATTTTGTATATTTTTGTCAAAAAATCAGAATCAATATATGAAAAATATTTTACTTATATCGCTTTCGTTATGCCTCCTTTTTACCGCGAACGGACAATCTCCCTTCAAAACAGGAGGAGACGACCATCCTCTCAACTCCTTCTTTTCCTCTCCGATAAAATCCATTCGCCTGAGCGACATTGATTGGGGATGTATTGGTGCGACAGGCTGGGAAGTAGTGAAGTACGACGAAATCGACGACTCCACATTAGCGGTCTCCTACCGGAAATCAAGCGGAACTGGAGAAAACAACACACAAAATTTCTACAACACCGTCACAAAGAAGGAGATTGAAAAAATCCTCAAAGAGATTGACGAACAACCCTACGCACTACCGGCCAAAAATGAGCTGGAAGTAACACAGAACGATTTGGATCTGCTTCCCCTCCTATATAAAAATACGAGTATGAAAATGGACATTACCCAATGGGATTCCCTTTCCGACTCTGTTTTTTCCAAATCTGTTCTCCAAGTAAGTCATAGCACGTACACACACCTATTTCACATACAAATATCAAACGAGAACAGGGACACGATAGACATACTTAGCGACATTGGAGGCAAAGTAGGGTATGCTTTGCCTTGGAACATATTCTACAAAAACACCCTTCTAATCAATGCAAACATCAACCTATTGAAAAAGATTGACCAACTACTGCCTGAGGATTTTATGAACCGACATATCTTCGACAATCACGGACAAATCCTTTTGAGAGCCTTGGACACTGATGAAGCACCGGCAACACCCTTTTCCGCAGATCTCTCTCTGCTAAATCAAGCAAACGGATCTTCTGAAGATAGACTATATAGAAAGTTTTGGTATCATTCGCTCTTATACCTAAGAAAACTCTCGTTCGTAAAGCACCTAAAATTAGAATGATAAATTAAAAACAACCTGACAAAATCAGGAAACAAACGGGAGGGCATGGGACTTTTTTAATTTTACACAGAAAAAAAAGGCAACCTTTTTGCTCAATTAAAAAAAAATACTTATTTTTGCGGTCGCTTTTTGGAAGTATTTGCCACATAAATATCCTTAAAGCTCATTGTTAAAGAAATAGCAAATAAAAAAACAAAATTAATAGAAAGACAATATGATTGTAGTTCAAGTAAAAGAAGGCGAGAACATAGAGAAAGCCTTGAAGAAATTTAAGAGAAAATTCGAGAAGACTGGTGTCATCAAGGAATTGAGAAACAGACAACAGTTCGAAAAACCGTCTGTTATCAAGCGTCAACAAAAGATTCACGCAATCTATGTTCAGCAATTGAAGAGAGCTGAAGAACAATAACATACGGAAGATTTAAAGGTGCATTTTTCATGCACCTTTTCTTTTTTTAAAATTCTCACTCAACAATCACTCTCTTATCTTTCAGGATAAGCAAAACATCATCCACACTATAATATCGCAAACCATTGATTTCCCCAGTTGGGAGAATCGTATCTTTCCCAAAAGAGAGGTTGACACACTTTGCAACCAATTCAGTACAATAAAGAGCTGAATCATTACTCAAATCAAAGTCCAAATCAAAGGGAGTAGACTTCCTCCGATAAAACTCCGCCCTCTTCACCACCTCAGCCCCTACGACAGAATCCCCAAACGGAAATATCTCCCACTCCAGCGCATCCTTTGCGAACTCTTCAAATGGAGTCTTCATGACCTGCCCCACTCCCGTCAGCTCACTCGCCTCAGAGTGGTAAACAAAAACAGAATCACCTTCACAAGAGAGAATGCCAATATGAGAAAAACGGCAATCTTTTCCATTTAACCGCTGGAAGTATCCAGAAAAAAAGCCATTCCCCAAACGACAAATCAAATCCCCATCAGAAATTCCAGATGGCACAGACAAATTTAGCCCATCAGTAGAAGCTGACGGGCTAAGTTTTTTTTCTTCAGAACACATTGTACCGACAAGCGGCAACAACATCAAAAAAAAGGCGATTATTTTCCTTTCATATTTACCTTCCATTCACCATCAATCTTGTACAATGTCATCATGCGTTCTTTGGTACTTTCATTTTCAGTGTAGAAAACATACGCAGTATTATCGACAATAGAATCTCTCAGGCAATTGAATTGATAATTAGGGTCTATCTTCATCGAACCCATAGAACTTGCCATATCAATCATTTTAGCCGTGTTTTCTGTACAATACTGTTTTGCCTCCTCTACTTTACCTTTTGCCAAGGCGTTTGAAAAATCCTCCGCAACACTCATAGGGGATTGTGTACAACTTGTCATAAAAAATGCCAGCGATGCCACTAACACTGATTTAAATTTAAAATTCAATTTCATCTCTATTTAAGTATTAATTTTTTTTGAATAATTTCCAGACGCAAAAGTAACATTTTTTTTAATTCCGATACTATTCTCCCTCTAAAAACAGAAAAAATAGGTGTTTTTTGTATATTTATTCAGTCAAACTTGCAATCTTTAAAATAAAGCACTATATTTAAGGCACTTATTTTGGTGAGGGACAACAAACTTTTTCTTTTTATTATTTTTTTACGCTCTATACCCTTTTTTGATATGAATGAAAAACCGCTTTTGCTAAAAATATTATTGTGGCCAATCTCCCTTGTGTACAAGGGGGTAGTCACACTACGAAATATCTTCTTCGATTGTGGAATTTTGCCATCGAAGGCATTCGACGTGCCGATCATATCCGTCGGGAACCTAACCGTTGGAGGGACTGGCAAAACGCCTTTTTCTGAATTTCTCATCCGACATCTCACACAAGAATATAAGGTTGGGTTCCTCAGCAGAGGGTATAAGAGAGATAGCAAGGGTTTTCAGATGGTCACAACAGAGTATGGGGCAAAAAAAGCAGGGGACGAACCCTATCAAGTGAAACAGAAATTTCCAGAAGTCATGGTGGCTGTCGACGCAGACAGAAGAAGGGGTATATCCCAAATGATGAAAGAGCCAAAGGAGGCTCCCGAAATTATCATTCTCGACGACGCTTTTCAACATCGTTATGTCAAACCCGACATTTCCATACTGCTAATAGACTACAACAGAATGGTTACGGAAGATGATATGCTTCCATTGGGCAACCTCCGCGAACCGGTTTCTTCTCTTGTGAGAGCTGACATCATCATCGTGACGAAATGTCCTGCGGACACACCTTCCATCGAGTTCAGGATCATCAAGAAAAACCTGAAACCATACCCCTATCAAGAACTATTCTTCACCACACAAGAGTATGACGAGCCGGTCGCTCTCTTCCCTGAAGTGGCTCTGAAATATACCGCAGATGCGGATATTTCTGCACTCACTCTTACGGGAATTGCTTCTCCTCACACTTTTGAGGAGTATGTGAAAAAATTCTCAAAAGAGATAATCCCTGTCAACTTCTCAGACCATCACAACTTCAAGAAGAGTGACCTCTCAAAAGTAGAAACGAAATTCAACGATATAGAAAATGAGAAAAAAATCATCTTAACGACAGAAAAGGATGCAGTGAGATTGAAATCCCTCGATTATTTCCCTGATGCGTTAAAACCGTACATTTTCTACATCCCTTTACACATCGTGTTCCTACAAGATGAGAAGAAGTTCTACAAGAACATTAAAGACCATCTATTCAACAAAAAATTCAATCAAAAATTTCATATAAAATCCTAAACAAAATGAACCTTTTAGAAAAAATAAAAGAGACTTCCGAGTTTTTAAAGGGGAAAACAACCAACAGACCTAAAATCGCCATCGTATTAGGGACTGGTCTTGGCAGTTTTGCCCAAAAGATAGAAGTAATGGATGAAATTCCGTATGGAGAGATTCCTAATTTCAAAACCAGTACGGTACAAGGACATTCTGGAAAATTGATATTCGGAAAACTTGAGGGTGTGGAGGTGATGGCCATGCAAGGCAGACTGCACTACTACGAGGGCTATACAATGCAAGAGCTGACTTTTCCTATCCGTGTCATGAAGGCTTTTGGTGTACAATACTTAATGGTTTCGAATGCAGCCGGAGGACTCAATCCAGACTACATTCCGGGCGACATCATGATCATCAAAGACCACATCAACCTATTTCCGGAACACCCACTGCACGGACCCAATATCGAAGAACTGGGAACGAGATTCCCTGACATGAGCAACGCCTACGACAAAAAACTGATTGCGCTGTCTGACAAAATAGGCGAAAGCCTTGGTTTAAACCTCAAGAAAGGGGTTTATGTAGGGACTCAAGGCCCAACTTTTGAAACCTTGTCAGAATACCGATATTTTAGAATTATCGGGGGGGATGCGGTTGGTATGTCAACCGTTCCAGAAGTCATTGTGGCAAACCACGGCAGCATGTCGGTTTTCGGTGTATCTGTCATATCAAATGTGGGTTGTGATGCTAATCTAAGCAATGTAACCCACGAAGAGGTGCAAGAAAACACTCTCTTAGCACAAGAACGTTTGGCGACCTTATTCACCGAAATGGTCAAGGCAATAGACAAATTGTAAGACACAAAACCATCATAAAGAAAGCGGGAAATTCAAACGAACTTCCCGCTATTTTTTCACAAACCTCAATTACAAAGAGATTGGCAACTCACGCTTTATTCCTTGTTCCAAGCAGATCAGCGTCTCAGTTGCGGAGACTCCCTTAATGCTCTGGATTTTCCCATTCAACAACTGCATCAAATGCTCATTATCTCTCGCATACAACTTCACCATCATCGTGTAAGGCCCAGTCGTAAAATGGCACTCCACAATCTCCGGAATCTTCTCTAATTCAGGAACAACTTCCGTGTACATAGAACCTTTCTCTAATTTGATTCCAATATAAGTACAGGTCTGATAACCCAAAATCTTTGGGTTTACATGATAACCCGACCCGATTATCACGCCCATATCAAACAGATGCTGCACTCTCTGATGAATCGCCGCACGAGAAACACCACACTCAGCCGCAACATCCTTAAACGGGATTCTTGCATTCTTGGTGATAATCATCAGAATATCCCTGTCTAAATTATCTATTTTATCCATTTTTCTATTTCTTACTACTTATGTAACAACATGACACAAATATAGTGTGTTTTTAATAATTTAGAAAAATTTTACTTACATTTTGTATATTTTTTTTACACTTTATAATCATTTAGACAAAGAAACATCACTTTCAAGTTTTTCGCAAACGAATAAAACGTGGCAAAACTGTTTGCGAATAGCATTAGAAAACAATGGAATTAAGAAAAAACAAGACTATAAAAACAAAGAGTGACGAAATTTCGCCACCCTTATATTTCAAAGTAGGTTCTATAAGAACTCACCTAAACCTTATGAAACTATCATATAGCAAAGTTTTCAGGATATTTCCCAGAGTACTGAGAAAAATACTCTTTGATCTCCTGCATATCCTTATCAACGTCTCCTGTTGGAGTGAAGATTCGTTCGATTCCGGCACACTTTTTCTTGTAGTCAAAATAAGTAAGCAAAATTGGCACATTTGCTTGTGTGGCAATGTGGTAAAAACCACGCCTCCAATTTGCGTTTGCCTTACGAGTTCCTTCCGGCGTTATCGCAATACGACACACGTCTCTTTTCCCAAACTCAGTCACAATCTGATCTACCAAAGAGGTTCTTTTGGAACGGTCGACCGCAATTCCTCCTAACGGGCCAATAATCAAATTGAAAGGAAACCGCAGCCACTCCTTTTTGATCATGAAATTGACTTTCCCATCTCCCCCTATCGCCGAATACATCAACTCTCCTAATATCAAATCCCAATTACTGGTGTGGGGAGCTACGCATAACACACATTTACGAGGAATCTCAACTTTCAAAATGTGCGACCAACCAAACATTTTTAAAATGAACGCACATATTTTTTTACGCATAAAACTACTTTTTTAAAATTTGGGCAAAAGTAAACATAAAATTTGGAAAAAAAACATCTGTTCAAAGAAATATAAATAAAAATATGAATTTCGGAAATTCTGCTGACATTTCGCTGTAAATCTAAAACCGTTTTTCCTCCTGAAAAACAAAAGGGGGAGTCCTGATCGACACCCCCATAATGACTATGATGCTAAATTTTACTTCTTAGCTGGACGAACATCAACCAATTCTACCTCAAACCATAATGCAGAGTTTGGAGCAATCGCTCTGCCTCCTCTTTCTCCGTATGCCAATTCAGAAGGAATCAAGAATTCATACTTTGAACCGAGCTTCATCAACTGCAAACCTTCTGTCCAACCAGGAATCATTTGTGATGGAACAAAGACAGCAGGACGAGGACCATGATTTGCAGAAGCATCAAAAATTGTACCATCAACAAGTTTTCCTACATAATGGACAAACACTGTGTCATTAGCCTTTGGTGTTCTTCCATCACCCTCCTTAATCACGCGATATTGCAAACCGCTGGCTGTCGTCACAACACCCTCAGCAGCCTTATTGGCTGTCAGTGCGCTATCCGACTTTATCTTGTTCATGATTGCAGTTTTTTCCCAATTTTCTCTGCGGATTTTCTCCAACTCCATGTTATATGCTTGAAGAATTTCTATCATCTTCGTCGTGTCAAGAATAGAATTTACGGTATCTTTTTTGACCGCTGTCACAAATCCCTTGATAAATGCCTCCAAAGGAAGAGAATCTCCCGGCAAACTCTCAATGATTCCTCCAAATTCAGTTCCGTTTTGGAAACCAAATGAGTAAGCAACAGAGTCCATGTGAGACTCCACTTTCGTATTAACACAACATGAACCATCCTTGCCACCATTGCAAGAACCCAAAACAAAAGCAGAAACTAAAAAAGCACCTGCCAATTGAAATACTTTTTTCATTTTTTTATATTATTTATTAACTAATCTTATTTTCCAGTTCTTTGATAAGCAGGGAATTGGTACTTAGCCCCCGGTCTTGCAGGGGCTTGAGGAGTCGCCTTTCCTACATCCAACAACTCTACATCAAAAATCAATGTTGAGTAAGCAGGGATTTTACCCGCTCCCCTTGATCCATAACCCAACTCTTGCGGAATGAAGAAGCGATATTTTGAACCGATTTTCATCAACTGCAAACCTTCAGTCCAACCCGAAATCACCTTATTCAACTCGAACGTGACAGGCTCTCCTCTTTCAATGGAACTATCAAAAACCGTTCCATCAATCAATGTTCCATGATAATGGACTTTTACTTTGTCAACAGCTGTCGGAGAAATCCCCGTACCCTCTTTCAAAACTTTGTACTGCAAACCACTGGCGGTGACATGCACGCCCGGTGCGGTTTTATTTTTAGCCAAAAAATCCTCTCCAGCTTTTTTCGCTTTTTCCCCCATCTCTTTTTGGAGATTGACCAAATATGCATTCACAAAGTCGTAAGATTTATCATACCCTATGACCAAAGATGTAGTATCATCTTTATAGACCTTCTCAAAAGCGGTGAATATTATATCCATATTATATGGACCATCAGGCAAAGCCGACAGATTCTGTTTCACACTCTTGGCAAATTCCATACCAATCGCATAACTCATAGAATCTTTTTGAGTCATCGCCACAGCCTCCTTCTTACCTTTCTTCTTATCAGCAGGTTTTGAAAAAAGGAGCGTAGGAACACCCATGAGTGCCACCACCAACAAGGAACATAACATTTTTCTCATAAATCTATTCAATTAAGGTGGGTTCTATTCATCCCACGATTTATACTCTATTAAAATTTAAACGGTGAATTCCACAGGACTCACCTTTTATCTTTTCGGCGATTACTTCTTCAAAATCTCAAGTAATTCCACCTCAAAAATCAACGTCTGGTTAGGCCCGATAACATCACCAGCCCCATATTCTCCATATCCTAAATTTGAAGGGATGTAAAGTCTCCACTTAGAGCCGACCGGCATCAACTGGAGAGCCTCAACCCAACCCGGAATCACTTGGTTCACCGGAAAGTCTGCTGGTTGGTTTCGACTATACGAACTATCAAAAATGTTTCCGTCAATCAACCTTCCTTCATAATGGCAACGGACAGTGTCGGTCTCTTTTGGTCTATCACCAGTTCCCTCTTTCAACACCTCATACTGCAAACCAGAAGCAGTCGACTTCACCTCCGATCTTTTGAGGTTTTCTTTCAAAAACTCCTGTCCCGCCTTTTTATTGTGTTCATCAGCCTCGGCTTGAAGTTTTGCAAAATATGTGTTCAATACCTGCTTAGCCTCTTCGACAGACATCTCAGGTTGAAAACGATGAAAGACATCCGACATTCCTTTCATAAATTTCTCCATGTTAATCTCTGAAAAGCCAGAAGCCTTAAGATTGTTGGCCATATTAAGCCCCAACGCATAACTGATTTTATCCATTTTTGTACTCTACTATATTATTTTTGAAAATTTCGGTGCTAATTTAAAAGTTTTTATCGGAAATAAGGACAAAGTTGCCCACTAATCAACAAATTAAATTACTTTTGCACCAAATATGACACAATATGTACACACGAGAAGAAGCAAAACAACTAAAAAAAGATTTCTGGAATGGATTTGACGCATTCTGTAGCGAACTGCCTCGATTCAAGTACAGGAAGAAAAAATGGATTTTATATAACACGAAAATCAAGGGCATCGAATTAAAATTCGATGCAACTCGTGATGGAGCGTATGTCATCATGGAATTTAACCATCGTAGTTTGAGCCGCCGCCGTCAGATGTTTGAAATCATGGAGAAATACCGTGTGGTGTTCGACCAATATTTTGCGGATGCCATCTGGCAAACCGACTACGAGAAACCGTGCGGGACAATTGTTTCTCGCATCTACCGCCACATGGGAGGGATAGACATCCACAGAAGGGAGCAATGGCCAGATTTTTATCCTTTCTTGTCAAAAGAGATGAGTCATTTAGAAAGAGGTTTTCTCGAAATGAAAGAGTTGTTTGATGATGATGCGGAACTTGCGGAATAAAAACATCTTAATCTTATCAGATTGATTATGGAAGAAAAAAAGAGACAAGATTCACATCAAAAAGGTACTGAAAATGCTCCAAAATGGGAGGGCAAAACAGGAGGTGGTGCATTTGGGCAGACTTTTCTGCTCGGTTTTCTGCGCTCCGTAAATGTTCGCGTTCTTTACCCGATCTTGTACCTCGTCATCCCTTTCTACCTCATCTTCGCTAGTAAGGGGAGAAACGCATCGTACAAATATTTCAGAGAGCGACAAAAGTTCTCTAAATGGAAATCGGCATGGTGTACGTTCAAAAACCATATCATTTTCGGGGAAGTGGTGTTAGACAAATTCGCCCTTCTGGCAGGTAATTCGCAACAATTCAAAATCCATCTCGACAAAAATGGCGCAATCGCCAAACAAATGTCATCCGACAAAGGTTTTATCATTGCAGGTGCGCATGTGGGCAACCTCGAATTGGCTGGACTCTGCATGCCTCACACTCAAAAAAAGATAAACGCTATCATATTCGGAGGAGAGAGGGCGAATTTTCAGAACAAGCGTGATGAAGCTTTCAACAAAACCAATATCAACCTCATACCTGTGACAGAAGACATGTCGCACCTTTTTACCATAAAGGATGCTTTAGAAAGAGGGGAAATCATCGTGATTCCTTGCGACAGAGTGTTCGGCAGCCCGAAAAACGTCACTTGCAAATTCCTCGAAGGAGAGGCTAAATTCCCAATTGGCACATTCCGCTTGGCGGCACAATTGGAAGTTCCTATCTTGACCCTTTTCATCATGAAGCAGAAAGGGACTACCTATCATGTACATGAACGTCTGTTAGAAGAAAATCCCAATCTTTCAAATTCCACGAAAAAAGCGGAAGAGATGGCAAAACAATATGTAAAAGAACTGGAAGATATCGTGAAAAAATATCCCACACAATGGTTCAACTTTTTCCCATTCTGGGAAGCTTAAAATAGACACAAAAGAAAAAAGCGAAATATTGCGATAAGGAGAAAGCACCCTGATTGTCTGCGAGTTAGGTTTGGGATTCAGTGCATTGCAGAGGTTGAAAAACAACCTTTTGGCAAAACTAAGCACAAGTTGAGTTCCCATATCGTTACCGGACAGTCAGGATGCTTTTTATTGGTAAAGTTAATTGTGGGATGTGAAAAATGGTCGTGCCACAGGCAAGAGCCTCTAAGCTCAGAAAATCAACGCTGCGGTTGATAGAATCCGTGTGGACGTAAACCGCCACCATCAGGAGCTTATGCGTAGCGATGGTTATGTTACAGCTGCCAAACTCAAAGATGCCTATCTCGGTATCGGAGTAAAGCAGGAGACACTGGTAAAACTCTTCGAGCAACATAATGTCGAGTTTGCAAAGAAGGTAGGACACAGCAGAACCAAAGGTACATACCCCCGTTATTGTACCGTATGTAATCACATCAGGGAGTTTCTGCAACATACCTATCGCAGAACGGATATTCCGTTGAAGGAGTTGAATCTCACATTTATCAACGACTTCGAGTATTTCCTCCGCACCGAGAAGAGCTGTCGCACCAATACAGCTTGGGACTATATGATAGTGCTTAAACATATCATTGCCATAGCCCGTAATTCGGGGAAACTGCCGTTTAACCCCTTTGCAGGATATATCAACAGCCCCGAAAACGTTGATAGAGGCTACTTCACCCGTGATGAAATACAACGTATGATGGATGCTCCGATGAAGAGCAAGACGCACGAACTTGTGCGAGACCTCTTTATCTCCTCGGTGTTTACGGGCTTGGTATATTCGGATGTCAAGAATCTCACCAATGACAACCTGCAAACATTCTTCGATGGCAACCTATGGATTATCACCAGAAGAAAGAAGACCAACACAGAATCCAATATCCCGACTACTTGATGTTCCAAAACGCATCGTTGAGAAATATAAGGGTATGGGCAGGGATAACCACGTTTTCAAAATTCCGAGCAATAGTGCGTGCAATGAGAAACTCAAAGATATAGCCAAGCAATGCGGTATCAAGACTCGTGTTACCTATCACGTTGCGAGACACTCCGCAGCCACGACCATACTCCTATCCAATGGAGTTCCCATTGAGACTGTCAGCCGACTGTTGGGACATACGAACATCAAGACCACGCAGATATACGCCAAAATTACCAATCAGAAGATTAGTCAGGATATGGCTGAGTTGTCTGCAAAATTGGAGAATATGGAGAAGAGTATTTGTAACGCAATATAATAATGAAGAGTATGAAACGAGCAATAATTACAATAGATGAACAAGGACGAGTACATTTCCCAAATGCCAGCGCTGATGATATATGGATGAGCACGCAGGCAACGCTTAATCTCAGCGATCTGATAATAGTACTTGTTGCCAATGGTGCTGTAAGTGATTTTGCCGGCACTGCGTAGGCGTTGCAAGGTTTTGTCGCAGATGCAGAGATATTCGCATACCGCCTGCCCATCAACCCAATCATCGTCGAGGGTGCTTTGCTGCTCTAATTTGACTTTGCGGATATACTCATCCATTGCATCAATTTTGCTAATCAGTTGCTGAAAAGCGCTGTATTCGATAGTTAATACTTCCATAGTTCTTGGTTTTATTTGTTAAACATCAGTTTGTTGTTGCAATTGAGGTCGCTTCATTGAAAGATTAGGGACTTGCGCCCGAAAAGGTTGGACAATAGATTGATATTTCGATATTTTTCAAAAAATATTATTACCTTTGTATATCAATAATGAGTGAAACCTATGATACCTAAATTTGACCATTTCTTTTTTCCTTGTCTTCAGTGCTTGAGCGATGGAAAAACCTATACTCAAGAATTGTTGCGTGCGTATGTCATCAACTATTTCAAATTGTCTGCAGAGGATGCCAATGCGTTAATTAAAAACGGAAAAAAGACAATGCTTTCCGATAGAGTGTCGTGGACGGTGTCATATTTTCTACAAGCAGGGCTTATCGATGCGCCCAAACGAGGTACATATGTTATCAATGATTTCGGTAAAAAGTTTTTATTGGAACATAACGAGGGCTTTGACAGATCTGATTTACTGCAAATCCCTTCTTTTGCATCGTTTGCAACAAGAAGAACCGATAAGCTAACGGCAGATGTAAAACCTATAAATAAGTTAAACAATCAAGTAGAAGAAAGTACTCCTACAGACTTGATTGATGATGCTTTTAGGCAAATAAATAGTGCTCTCGCACAAGATCTATTGACAAAGATATTGGAAATGTCTCCGTCGTTTTTCGAGAAGTTGGTAGTTGAGCTACTCGTAAAAATGGGATATGGTGGCAGTTTTGAAGATGCAGCCAGCGTAACCCAATATTCCCACGACGAGGGAATAGATGGTGTAATCAAAGAGGATAAATTAGGCCTTGATACTATTTATATCCAAGCAAAACGTTGGGATAAGGGCACAGTTGGGCGAAAAGAAATACAGGCCTTTGTTGGTGCAATAAATATGAAACATGCATCAAAAGGCGTATTCATCACGACATCAACTTTTACCGAAGAAGCGAAGAAGTGTGTCAAAGAAGTACAATCTAAAATTGTCCTAATTGATGGTGCACAATTGTGTAAATATATGATTGAATACAACCTTGGCGTATCAACTCGACAAGTATATGAAATCAAGCAAATTGATAGCGATTATTTTGAGGAGTAGGAAATTTCGCTATATTAACCACATAATACGATAGGTATTAATATGGAACCTTTGGAATTTGGAAAATTTCTTGTTCCGCTATTACAAACATTCAGCGCAAGGTTGTCGCCATTAAAAGAATGTCGTAAAGGAGAAAACCATGTAAAGAAGCGTTTTGGACATCCGATTAAATGGAGGAATAGGCCTGGCTTATATTGGAAATGACCTGTCATAGATACATTTGACAGAGTTGATATGAGAAAAAGGTATTTGCAGGTAAATGCTCATTCATACCACTCCAATCAAATGGAAAATCCATTAATCACGTATAATATAATTATTGATGTGCAGGTTGAGTCTGCGCAGTTATTAACCCTTTGGTTATTTATGATGAGTATGGTTTTGCTGAAGGCGAGGATGCATATACTCTTTGTAAACAATACCGTGCAAGAGATTATATCCAAAATAATTCAAAAGTACGATGCGGAACTTGAATATAATATTCTTGAGACTTGCTTAAAAAAGGATGTACAAAACTATAGTTTACAACCTCTCTCTACTGATGAAATTAAGGCATATGACAATCCTTTCAGTGAGAGATACAAAAGGCGACATAATATCATCCCAAAACAAGTGAGGCTGTCTAACAACAAAAGTTGGACAGTCTCTACCGCAAAGTCTATTCGATTGTCTTCTCGGCAATAGTTTGTGCCTTGTTTGTTGGCTTGATGTGGCCATACGCCATCGAACAATCCAAATCCCAAATTTCGGATTGGCTTGCCAACTCAGCTTTGATGCTCGACATCGCTGTAATCCTAACGCTGGAAGTGGCTGTTCAAATGGCTTTTTGCGTATTGTCGGCACATATCCAGACCTCAGGAAAGGTAAAACCTATTACAATATGGATGTATCGAGTTTTGAGATGGTTCCCTGGTGTACTAATCTTCCCGGTGCTGTTCAGTCTATTGGTTTCTGCCATATTCGCCTTGCCGGGTGTCTCATTTTCACTTATCGCTTGGGGGTTGGCTGCAATAGTATTTATTGTAATACCTCTTGCTGCGTGGGGAGTTAAATGGCTCCTCCCCGAAAAGGAGATTAGGCTCGAATTGCTATTTCTCTCCAATGCTTTGATTGCCATCTTGGGAGTCATTGCTACCGTAAACGGTCAAACAGCAGTTGCAGGTATCAGCGATGTAGATTGGGAAGCATTAGGCGGTGTCGTATCATTGCTAATATGTGGTCTTGCATTGGGTATTATCGCATACAGAATAAAATTAAAAAGAATAACTAAAAATAGATAACATTATGAATTACATCTCAGACATCCTCTATTGGATTTCGACGGGACTGCTTGTGCCTGTCATTGTATTACTTATCTTCTTCTTTTTGCGTTCTTTGTTACTTATCGGTAGTTTTTTCGGTCAGTACCTTGCTATTCGACGTACAGCATCGCTTATCAGCACAGAGGTTGACTCACTGACCCAAGAGAATGTGCAAAGTCTCGCCGAGCGTCTGCCCAAGAAGAATCCGTCGTTGGTTGTAACCTATATGAATCGCCTGCTTGCAGCTGATAGTGCGGCAATGCGTCAACGCCTGCTTGCCGATTTTGAGATTGAGGCAGACAAGGATTTATCGACATCAAAAACATTGAGTAAAATGGGTCCTATGCTCGGACTGATGGGTACTCTTATTCCTATGGGGCCAGCGTTGGTGGGACTTTCAACGGGCGATATCGCTTCAATGGCGTATAATATGCAGGTCGCATTTGCAACTACCGTAGTGGGTCTGTTTGCAGCAGCTATTGGATTTATTACGCAACAAGTCAAGCAGCGCTGGTATTTGCAGGATATGACCAATTTGGAGTTTGTAGCCGAGTTGTTGAACGAGTCAAAGGGTAAATAAAGATGAGAAGAAGACTACTAAATAAGGATGAGGACAATGACCCTATGAGCGTTGTGAGCAACCTCTTCGATGTGGCGATGGTCTTTGCAGTGGCTCTTATGGTTGCTTTGGTCAGTCGTTACAATATGACCGAAATGCTGAGCCAAGAGGATTTTACAATGGTTAAAAACCCTGGCAAGGAGAATATGGAGATTATCACCAAAGAGGGCGAGAAAATCAACCGCTATACCCCCTCCGAAGACCAAGATTCAAAGAGTGGTAAACGCGGCAAGAAAGTCGGCATCGCCTATGAGTTAGAGAATGGAGAAATAATATATGTACCAGAATAATATATAACGATTTAATCGACAAGCGGCATAAGTATTTAGCTATGCCGCTTGTTTGTCATATTATCATAATCTCATCGAAATATTTAGGGTTTTATCAATAATTAAAGAAATTTCATTACCTTTGTCCAATAAGAGTTATTTGATGGTATTGCTACCGCAAACCGCAGAAATTCGCACGATTTCCAAATCGTTAGCACGCTCTTTTCAAGATAACTTCAAGTGTTTATTCTTCAAACAATTATATCAAATCGATGAAATATTAAAATAAATTATAAACAAATAAAAAAATATGAATATCAAATTAGAATCGCCTCAAAAAGAAATTTACGCAAAAGATCGTTTTTCAGCATTAGAAGCACAACGAAAAGCAGAAGAAATCGCTTTTGGACCAGTTGTGTTCCAAGTTTCTCGTCTGATGTTGAAATATGGGGTACTCGACCTCCTCAACAGCAACAAAGATGGTCTAACATTCGATGAAATCGAAGAAAAAATAGGTTTGTCACACTATGCCATACAATGTTTGTTGGAATCTTCATTGACAATCGGGACAATCTTATTACGAGATAATAAATTTTTCATCTCAAAAATGGGTTGGTTCTTGTTAAACAACGAGATGACTCGTGTGAATCTAAATTTCAACCACGATGTCAATTACCTCGGATTGTTCCATTTGGAAGAGGCTCTATTGGAGGGGAAACCGTCCGGTCTGAAGGTGTTTGGAGAGTGGCCAACCATTTATGAGGGACTATCAAGTCTTCCGGAGGAGGTGCAAAAAAGTTGGTTCGGATTTGACCACTACTACTCTAACTGCTCTTTTGACGAAGCGATGGAGATTGTCTTCCGCGACGGAGCAAAAACCTTGTTGGATGTCGGAGGAAACACTGGACGCTTCGCAACAGAATGCGTGACATTCAAAGAGGATGTCGAAGTTACCATCATGGATCTTCCTCAACAATTGGGATTAATGAGGGAAAATGTGAAGAACGTAAAAGGAAACGAGAGAATCCATGGAATACCGGGCAACTTGCTGGATCCAAACGTGCCATTCCCTACAGGGTTTGAAATCATTTGGATGAGTCAGTTCCTCGACTGCTTCAGCAACGAACAGGTAGAGAGCATCTTGAGCAGGGCTGCTAAGAGCATGAACAGTAACGCACGCCTCTACATCATGGAGACGCTGTGGGATCGCCAGCGTTTTGAGACCGCCTCGTATTGCCTCGCCCAAACCAGCATCTATTTCAGTGCGCTCGCAAATGGCAACAGCAAAATGTTCTACTCGGAAGATCTATTCCGCTGCATCGAAAAATCAGGTTTGGTAATCGAAAAAATTCATGACGGATTAGGTCAAGGACATAGTTTGATTGCATGTAAAAAAGCTTAATAATCCCCGATAAAACCGATGAAAAAAGAGATGATAAAAATTGGGCCAATAAGTGACTACCTCCCTCAACGACATCCTTTCATTTTAGTCGACGAAATCGTTGAGGCGGACGAAAAAATGTGTCGCACACATTATGACATCACCTCCGACAACATGATGGTAGAGGAAGGTGAACTAACAGAAGGAGGACTTATAGAAAATCTGGCTCAGACATGTGCCGCCCACATCGGTTTTGTGGAGATTCACATCCGGAAAAGTAAAAAGATCCGCATCGGACTGGTCGGTGCGGTAAAACATTGTACGATCATGCGCTACCCCAAAATTGGGGAGACCGTCACCACGGAAGTGCAAGAAGAGCAAGTTTTCGGAGAGATGAGTTCCTATTCCGCCATCATGCGGAAAGGGGAAGAGGTCATCGCAAAGGGAGAATTGCAAGTGGTCTTGAACGACATGCAATGCAACCCATAAAAATAAAAGAGATTCCAATATTCATCAATAAGGCAGATTTATCAAGAATGGGAGATTTGAAAGTTTATAAGATTGGAGAGAACATCACTTGCCCGTTGGGTTATGATGCGGCAACGGTTTTTGAGGCTGTTCAACGAGGAGAGAGCAAAGCGAAACTTCACGCAACGACATTTGGCTTGCCCGAACCATTTTTTGGATCGGTACTCGATCGTCAGGAACTGCATGAGAGATTCTCTCAAATTCCTCAAAACGGGATACGATACACCACCTTCGAGCAACTCTCCATCCTTTCTGCCTACGATGCGCTGCAAAATGCAGGATTGGCGGGCAACCGACCCGACCTGTTTTTTGTTCTATCCTCAACAAAAGGGAACATAGACTTATTAGAAAATCCCGATGGATTCGAAAAAAAGAGAGTTGAAATGGGAGTCTCCGCCCAACTCATTGGGCGTTATTTCAACAATCCCAACCCCGTCATTGTGGTGAGCAACGCTTGTACATCGGGTGTCGTGGCTCAAATCCACGCCAAAAACATTTTACAGCGAAATGAGAAGTATAAATACGCAGTGGTAGTCGGAGCTGACCTGCTCAGTAAGTTTGTGGTTTCTGGCTTCCAATCTTTTAAGGCTCTCTCACAAGAGCGGTGCAAACCCTTCGATGCAAACCGCTGTGGACTAAATTTAGGAGAAGGCGCAGCCACTGTTATTTTGCAAAAAAGCAAAGAGAGCATAACGGGGAAACTACAAATCGCCGGCTGCGGGAACAGAAACGATGCCAACCATATCTCAGGGCCTTCCCGTACCGGAGAAGGACTCTACAACTCCATTCAAGTTGCACTATCAGAGAGTGATGCAAATCTTCAAGAGATCTCATTCATCAACGCACACGGGACAGCCACTCTCTACAACGATGACATGGAATCGTGGGCGATCTCTCGCAGCGGTTTAGAAGCGACTCCCGTCAATAGCCTGAAAGCAATCTTTGGTCATACGTTGGGAGCCGCCGGACTGATTGAGTGCATCATTTCTGGCAATGCCCTGCAAAGCGGCATCATACTTCCTTCCACAGGTTTTGAGTCCGATGGAACAGTCAAAAAAATCACCATCAATCCCAAACTACAACACAAAAACGGGAAATATTTCCTCAAAATCATCTCAGGCTTCGGAGGCAGCAACGCTGCAATCCTATTTGCCCAATAAAATCCATGCTCATGAAAAATCATATCTTCCTCGTCCTCCTCTCTTTTCTTCTTCTCGCAAGCAGTTGCGGGGAAGGAGGGAATCCTCGCACAGAAAAAGAGGCGTTGATCTCCCAAATCAACGGTTGCGCCAAACTGTACACTTCGCAATACAATGTACATAAAATCGTCTCCTACGAAGACATGGAGGTAATTGAAGGTTCTATTTTTTCAGAAAAATTCTCCATCCCCATTCCGGGCGACAGGAAATTCCTCATTCCCATAGAGGCGACCATTAAAACATTCATCGACTTCGGTGAGTTCTCCGAAGACAACATCAACATCACGGGAGAGAAAATCACCATCACATTACCTCAACCACAAATTGAACTGAGCAGTTCTAAAATAGACCATGAAAACGAAAAAGAGTTCGTATCATGGAACAGATCTAATTTTTCGGAAAAGGAGAAGGAAGCCTTCATACGACAAGGCCGAGCAAGCATCCTAAACTCCATCTCGCAAAGCGACATATTAGAGAAGAGTCGCATATCCGCATTCAATGCTCTACTTCCCATACTGAATGCAGCAGGCTATAAATCGGCTGACATCACCATAATTTTCTCCGAATCCACCGTAGAAAATTACAACTCGGGCAAAATCATACTACCTTTCCTCAACCAAGACTAAAATCAGAAAAGGACATGGCAAAGAAATACAAAAAAAGAGGCACAAAAGAATATTTCACCGATGAAATGGTTCGAAGCCCATGGTTTTGGGTTGTCCTCGCAATCCTGTTTTTTCTCTACCTCTTCCTCACCAAAACGGAAGCAAAAAAAGAACCAGAAATCGGGAACTCCACAACACAAATCACCTCGATGAAAGAAATCGAAGAGTGGGAATTTCTCACCATCCACTTAGAAGAGCTGGTCGATACCATCGTCGTACGAAAGTTCAACAACTTGAGAAGCACTAAAATTTACAAAGGGAATGCACGACTGGGCATCGACATGAAAAAATGCGGAAAGAACTGGGCTATCTGTAAAAACAACAGCGCAAACATCACGCTACCGCCCATTGAACTAATTGACAAAGAGATTATCGACGAGACACAAACCCAAACGTTCTACGAAGAAGGGAAAATCTCCGCAACCATAAAAAATGAGATGCGAAGCAGAGCCAAAAGAGAGATGAAGAAAAAAGCCCTAAAAAAAGAGAATCTGCAGGCTGCAGAGCAGAACGCCCAAGCTCAATTCAAAAAGATATTTTCAGCGTTAGGTTATCAAGACATCACCATAAAATTCCAAAAATAATCCATCAGCATGAACGAGAATCTAATTAAAATAAAAAGTGCGGTACGCATTACAGACAAAGAGGTCTTCATTAACAAAAAGAGACTCCCAATCAACGCATTGTCAGAAGACTGGCTCACCTCAATATACAAAACCATTGGGACGACCTATCCGAAATTCTTCAAGATGGACAACCTCTGCAAAGCAGGTTTTTTGGCAGCCGAGTTGTGCATGAAAGAGAGCGGACACGAGAGGAGGGAGGAGGGCGACCCCAACTGGTCTGTCGTGATTTTCAACCAAACCTCCTCGTTGGATAACGACCAAGCCTATCAAAAGACAATCGAGGATCCTCAAAACTATTTTCCAAGTCCTTCCATCTTTGTCTACACCCTATCCAACATCGTGACTGGCGAAATCGCCATAAGGCACAAACTCAAGGGAGAAAGCTGCTCTTACATCCTCCCCGAATTTGATGCGGAGGCAATTGAAGAAACTGCCCAAATGTGTCTGGCTCAAAAAGGAATCGACAATTTGTTGATTGGATGGGTGGAATATTTAGAAGGAAAATGCGACATCCTCATGTTCCATCTGACAACAGATGCAATGACAACTCCATTTGAAACATGGAATTTAGAGATAATTAAGGATTTTTTTTTAAATTTGCAAAACTGAATGGAGTAACTAATAAACAACATTAAAAAATTACAATATGGAAAACTTGGTACAAGAACTTAAAGAACAAATCATCGAAGCATTGAACTTGGAAGAGATTACGCCAGACGAGATTGATGCTAACGCACCCCTTTTTGGAGAAGGTCTGGGCTTGGATTCCATTGATGCTTTGGAACTTATTGTCCTAATGGAGCGCAACTACGGTATAAAGCTAAAAAACGCAAAAGAAGGGAAGGACATCTTCACATCGGTTCAAACAATGGCGGAATATATTTCGCAAAACAAGACTAAATAGTTCTGGATGAGCGAAAAAATTGTAGTGACGGGATACGGCATCATCTCAAGCTTAGGTGTCGGAATAGAAAAAAATAAGGAGGCTCTGCTTAAAGGACGGAAATCCATCGGCAGAGTTTCCCATATCTGTACACTTCATACAAATCTCCCTTGTGGAGAAGTGAAAGAGAGTGACGAAGAGCTGCGGGCAATGTTAGGCATCGCTCCCGAAACCATCGTCACACGAAATCCTTTATTGGCGATGGTCGCCATGAAAGAGGCTATCGCAATCTCTGGATTGACGGATGAGACTTCCACCGCCTTCATCAACGGAACAACCGTCGGGGGCATGGAGAAAAGCGAACAGTTCTATCGAGATTTTTTCAAAGGAGAAAATACTGAATACATCACCGCTCACGACTGCGGATACGGCACGGAAATCGCCAGCCGAATTTTCGGGCGTTTTGATTACATGACAACAGTGTCAACTGCTTGCTCATCTGCGGCAAACTCAATCATCTTGGGTGCCGACATGATAAAAAACCACAGAGTGGATGCTGCCATCGTAGGAGGTTCTGAATCTCTTAGCAAGTTCCATCTCAACGGGTTCAATTCACTCATGATTCTCGAAAAAGAGCCTTGCAAACCTTTCAACCGTGACAACAACGGACTTAACTTAGGAGAGGGGGCGGCCTTTATCGTCATAGAGAGCGAAACAAGTGCGAAAAGAAGAGGGGCGAAGATTCTTTGCGAACTGAGCGGTTATGCCAATTGCTGCGATGCCTACCATCAAACGGCAACATCCCCTGATAGCGTTGGAGAGGTGCTTGCCATGACGGAAGCACTGAAGAATGCCAAACTGGAAACTTCTGCCATCGACTACATCAATGCGCATGGGACAGGAACTCCCGACAACGACCTTCACGAAAGCCTCGCAATCCAAAAGGTGTTCAGGGGAAACGTTCCTCCTTTCTCTTCCACAAAGTCGTACACAGGACACACAACCAGCGCGGCAGGAGCAATAGAGGCGGTCTTTTCCATTTTATCCCTCTGCCATAACTTCATCCCTGCCAACACCGAATTCCAACAACCGCTGGAAGAGACCAACATGTCGCCAGTTTCAGAGATCCTGCGTAAAGAGATAAACCATGTGATGTCTAACTCTTTCGGATTTGGAGGGAACGACTCATGTTGCATCTTTTCAAAATATAATCCTCAACGACCATGAGCATATTCATCAACAATGCAACTCAGGTAACAAACCAACAACCACTCTGCGATGATTGGATGACAAACCCGATTTGGCATGAACAAGTACATACACGATTCAACCAACCGGATTTCAAACAATTCATCTCCCCAGCCAATGCAAGAAGAATGGGAAAATTACTGAAATGTGCGCTTTCATCGGCTATTTCCTGCAAAAAAGAGGCTGGAAGCCCGACGTTAGATGGAATCTTGACTGGCACCGGATTAGGTTGTATCGGAAGCACTGAAATATTTCTCAACGCACTGCTTGAAGATGGAGAAGAGGGACTATCGCCTACAAGTTTCATGCTATCGACGCACAACACCATCAGTTCTCAAATCGCTATTGCCCTAAAATGCCACAACTACAACATCACCTATTCCCATAGGGGAATCTCTTTCGATAGCGCACTGTTCGACGCTGTGTTGAAGTTTCAATTAGGACAGTTCTCCAACGCCATGGTAATTGGTGCTGACGAAATGACGGAAGCCTATTTCCAAATGTTTGAGAAAACCTCAAAATGGAAAAAAAAGATGATAAATCCTCAAGACCTCTTCAACAGCGGGACAAAAGGAACGATAGCGGGTGAAAACTGTGTCTCAATTTTTTTATCGGACAAAAAAAACGAGATAACGCTCTGCGAACTTGTCGACACTCAAATCGTCTATAAACCAACAGAGGAGAAGATAAAACAAATATACTTGTCTCTTTTGGAGAAAGGAAAATTGAAAGGAGTTGATGGCATCATCACCGGGAAAAACGGAGACATTGAAAATGATAACGAGTACGACCGTCTCATCCAACAAATTGCTCCTAACACACCGATTTTTAATTTCAAACATCTTTTCGGTGAATCTTTCACAAGCTCGTCTGTTGGATTATACATCGGGGCGAAGTGTCTGGCGAAACAGTATATCCCGGCTCACCTTTCTGCTCATAATGAGAGACTTGATAATCCAAAATCACTTCTTCTCATCAACCATTTCAGCCAATTAGACTACTCTTTCACACTACTAAAATCATGTTGAAGTTACTTATCCTATCCATCTTCCAATCTTTCAGTTTGGCAGCAGGGCAGTTTTGCCTTAAGCAGGCTCTTTGTCAATCTGGCACCTTTTCTTGGACGTGGAAGTTTTTGCTCTCTCAACTGACCAATTGGTGGTTTTTGCTGGTTGGGCTACTGATGGGCGGAGCCACCATCTTATGGTGCTACATTTTGAAAAACTACCCACTTTCCGCAGCCTACCCATTGACCAGTCTGAGCTATGTTTTCGGTATGCTTTTAGGAATGTTTTTCCTGCAAGAAACTATTCCATTTACCCGATGGATTGGGATTTTTCTTATTTTAGCTGGTTCTTATTTCATGATAAAATAGATTGTAAATATGTCGTACGCCTCCTTTTTCCTTCTGCAAAAAACAGCTCCCTGCCAATACACCATCCAATTGGATAGCGACCACGAGTTGTTCAAAGTCCATTTTGCAAATTTTCCCATACTTCCGGGTTCTTGCACATCCAACATCATCCGGACTGCCGCAGAAAACGAAATAGGGAGACCATTAACTATTTCACATATCACACAAATGAAATTTGTGAAACCGATTTTCCCTAATGAGACAGTTTACAATCTTTCTCTTGTCATCTCTCCTAAGGAGAACGAATGGAGCGTGAAAGCACAAATATCCTCCCATGAGCAAGTTCATTGCAAAGCACAACTCACCCTAACCCAAAAGGAAAAATGAATTCAGCAAGCGTAAAAAATTATCTAAAAGAACAAAAAATCGCACTAATCATTCCCACCTACAACAACGATCAGACAATCGCATCTGTAGTTAGGGAAGCTATCGGGTATTGCGAAGACGTGATAGTTGTCAATGACGGTTCAACCGACCAAACCGACCAACTGCTCGCAGAGTTCTCTCAACATATCCACTATGTAAACTACACTCCTAATAAAGGGAAAGGGCATGCACTGAAAAAAGGATTTGAAATGGTGGAAAAATTGCAATTGGAGGCGGCCATCACGTTAGACTCCGATGGACAACACAAACTAACAGACCTACCGCTTTTCGTGGAGGCGCACGAAAAAAATCCGGACGCACTCATCATCGGAAGTCGCTCGTTCGACAATCCCAACATGCCCTCAAAAAACAGTTTCGCCAACCGATTCTCAAATTTCTGGTTTACCCTACAAACTTGGAAGAATCTCCCTGACACACAAACCGGCTACCGCCTTTATCCTTTAAAAAGCATCGGTTTCATCACACCTTTTAACCAAAGATACGAAGCCGAACTGGAACTGCTCGTCCGCTGTGCGTGGAAGCTCGTCCCTTTTTGTAGTATCAACATCAACGTGTACTACCCACCGAAAGAGGAGCGTGTTTCCCATTTCAGACCGGGGAAGGACTTCCTTAGAATCAGCCTGCTCAACACTCTTCTTTGTCTTCTCGCTATAGTCTACGGATACCCTTCAATGCTGATAAGGACGCTCATCAAAAAATTCAAATGAACCATGAAAGACCTCTTCATACGACTACATCAAAAATTTGAAGAGAAACCTACGTTTCTCAAACTCCTCCTATTCTCCCTTTTAGGATTGTTTTCTGGTACTCTGTTCCTCGCTCATTTCTCGGAAGACATCAGCTCGTTTTTACCAGAAAATGAACAAAACAAACGAATCAATGAAGCCTATCAACACCTGAACACCACTAATAAAATCGTGGTTTTCCTTTCTGATAAAGATACGACAAAGGATGTGAAAGACAACCTGATTGCTGTAGCAGAAGAGTTTGTCGACCTTTTGAAAGAAAATGACACCGACAAACTTACCAACAACATCTTCTATAAAGTCACCGACTCTAACATCTCAGAAATATCCGATTTCATCGTGGATAATGTCCACCTCTTTATGAAAGAAAAGGACTATATGAGAATCGACAGCCTACTGATTGACGAAAATAAGATGTTCTCTGAACTGGTGTGGACACAACAGCTCCTAAATTCCCCCTCCAACGTGATGCTACAAAACATGTTGGTTAACGACCCAATACACATCTCCAACACAATTCTGAAAAGACTAAATGATTGCCAACAGGAGAATTCATTTTCCCACTACAATGGGTATGTGTTCGACAGCAAAGGAAAGGAGATTCTGATTACTCTCTCCTCCGAGACACCTGCAAGTGAAACACAAAAAAACAAACAGTGGCTCAAAGCTATCCAAAAAACCTCCGCTTCCATCGAGGATAACCACAAAGGAGAGATTCAAATCACCCACATTGGCGCATCCAACATATCTATAGGAAACGCAGAACAAATCAAAAAAGATAGTATCATCACATCGGTGGTCGCTCTACTATTGATTGCCGCACTGCTTTTCTTCTATTTCAGGGATCTCAGGGCTATCGGACTAATACTGGCTTCTATTTTATTTGGGGCATTGGCTGCACTTGCGCTACTCGCACTCTTCAAAAATGAAATTTCCATCATCGCCGTAGGTGTCGGCTCAATCATTGTGGGAATTGCCGCCAACTACCCACTGCATTTCCTTTCGCATCTACAAGAAAATAAATCCGCTTCAAAGACTCTGAAAGATTTGTCCATGCCTCTCATCGTGGGGAACATCACGACGGTCGGGGCTTTCCTCAGTTTACTCTTCATCAACTCTACAGCCATGAAGGATATGGGGCTGTTCTCCGCCCTCCTACTTGTCGGGACAATCGCTTTCGTACTCATATTTCTCCCTCACTTCTGCAAGAAAATCTTCAACCGACAAAGCGAAGGTAAAATTCGGGAGATTCCATTTTTCTCAAACATAGCCAAGTTTGCTCCAGAAGAGAACAAATACATAGTGCTTTCCGTTTTGATTCTGACTATTCCGCTCCTATATTTCAGCACAAAGACCGAATTTGAAACTGATTTGCATAAAATCAACTACATGACCGACAACCAACGCTCATTGATGCAAAAGCTCATTCAAGAGACAGGAGACACTCTCCAAAAAACATACTGCGTGTGCGAAGGGGCAACCAAAGAAGAGGCTCTGCTCCATTATGAGCGGCTTACCCCACTATTCGACTCACTTTGTGACCATAACATCGCAAAAAAAATACACGGCATCTCCCTTTTCGCCCCATCTATAACACAACAAAAACAGGCCATAATAAAATGGAACGATTTCTGGGATGTCTCAAAAGAGATGATGGAAGAAGAACTTGAATATAGCGGAAAGGATCTCGGCCTACCCAACGAACTTTTCGTCCCTTTCATCAATAAAATAAGTCGGCCAATACCAACAGACTCCCTTCCCGATTTTTCTATCCTCGAGAAAAACATTTCTGGAAACTACATCTACGAATCGCCCGAAAAAACACTCGTCTACACCATCATAAAAAGCACAAAAGAGAATGCGCCTATCATACAGGCACGACTCAATGAACAAGGCAAAAATGTTTTTGCCTTTGACGACAAAGCACTTTTCACAAAAATGGTCGAAACGCTATCCTCCGATTTCAACAACGTGCTTTTTTTCTGCGCTTTCATCGTCTTCCTTTTTCTATGGATATCTTTTGGCAGACTTGAAATCAGCATGATCGCATTCGTTCCTCTCACCGTCAGCTGGTTTTGGATCTTAGGCATCATGGAACTTACAGACATCCATTTCAATATTGTCAACATCATACTGGCAACCTTTATTTTCGGACAGGGAGACGACTACACCATTTTCGTGACCGAAGGTTTAATGTATGAGTACGCCCACAACAAAAAAAGATTAGACTCCTATAAAAAATCGGTGGCACTCTCCGCCTGCATCATGTTCATCGGCATCGGCGTGCTGATATTTGCCCAACACCCGGCTCTGAGGTCGTTGGCTCAGGTGACCATCATCGGGATGTTTACCGTCATCCTCATGTCGTTCCTCTTCCCTCCTCTTCTTTTCAAATGGCTCACCCGTAGCAAAGGCGAACTAAGATTAATGCCTATTACTCTCCGCAACCTCATCAACACCGTCCTGAGCTTCTCCGTGTTCCTCTTTTTTAGCATAATCTACTCCATTGCAGGATTTTTGCTATTGGTCATCGGAGGGAAAAGCGAAGCCAACAAATTGAGGTTCCACAAGATGATCTGCTGGATTTTCAAGAAATTCGCCCAATGGATTCCCAATGTCGAACACCATGTCTCCAACCTGTCCGACTATAATTTTGAGAAACCATCCATCCTCATCTGCAACCATCAGTCCCATTTAGACTTGATGTACACCCTCATGCTGCACCCAAAAATCATCTGCCTTACCAACAACTGGGTATGGAACTGCCCATTTTACGGCAGAATCATCCGTTTTGCCGAATACTACCCTATCAGCAATGGTATCGAAGAGAGCATGGAAACCCTCAAGTCCGCCATTGACAGAGGCTACTCCATCCTCATTTTCCCAGAAGGGACACGCTCTGAAGATGGACGAATTTTGCGTTTCCATCAAGGTGCTTTTCACCTTGCAGACAAATTCAATATCGACATCGTCCCAATCATCATCCATGGTATCAACCATGTCTTCCCGAAAAAAGAATTCTTACTTCGCAAAGGCCGCATAGATGTACGAATCATGCCATCTATCACACCTCAACACGAACTTTGGAAAGAACTTGAACCCAGAAAAACTGCGCAGGCCATACGGAAATACTACCAAAAAGAGTATGCCGAAATGTGCAAGGAGATTGAAACTCCAAACTACTACAAAGATTTAGTCTATCACAACTACATCTATAAAGGAGCAAAGTTAGCACGAGAGGTAAAGAAGAATCTCTCCTCTCCTGAGTTAGACGCATGGATCAAACAACTGCCAGAAAAGGGAGAAATCACTATTGACAACTGCGGTTGGGGTGAAAAAACATTGCTGGCAGCACTTGTTAAAAAAGAACTAATCATTACCGCCAACGAACAAGACGAAGATAAGCTGTCCGTTGCCCGCAGCTGTGCATCGATCCCTCCAAACCTAAAATATGAATGATGACAATTGCACATTCTACTTTACGAAAATCACAAATCCTCACTTTTTTGTTCCACAGCAAATCCCATCCCCTTGTCAATCTGAAATTAATGTGCTATTTTTGCCCTATAAACAATTTTTTAAATCTATTAGACTATGTGTATACCTGGAACAGCGATGAGTCGCTACATTAATTTCTACACTGATTTCGCCTTCA
>CALFTM010000052.1 GCA_937916355.1 uncultured Bacteroidales bacterium | reverse complement strand
CAAGGTGTGACGAGTAGGTCGAAAGGTCGTTCTCCAACGACTGCTGGTCGCCAATGTCAATCATCAACGAGTCAAACAATGGGAACTCCGAGTTCTCCAACACCGGCACCAGGAAGCCGCACTGCACCATATACTGCAATATGCCCGTGGTCTTCAGGCAGACAGACTTACCACCTGCATTGGGACCCGATATAACGAGTATTCTTCGCTCCGAGTTAAGCTCCATATCGAGGGGTACGATAGCCTTACCTTGAGTCTTTAGTGTCTGTTCAAGGAGCGGATGACGCGCTTTTCGCAACACCAAACGTCCATCAGTTGAGATAATCGGCTTAACAGCACCATTATCCAATGCCCAACGTGCCTTGGCACGCAACACATCTATCTTTGTCAGATACTCCTCAATGCGGGCAAGTCCCTCAACATCGAGACGCAACACTGCCGTAAGTTCCGTGAGGATGCGGACAATCTCTCTCGTCTGAGCATACTCCAGCTCACGTAACTCATTGTTTAGCTCTACAACCTCAACGGGCTCGACATAGAACGTGCGACCCGTAGCTGACTCATCATGTATGAAGCCCGCCAACTTACGCTTATTGGCAGGATTTACAAGCTTTTGATGATTCTTGTAATTCGTCCACTTATCTTTCAACTCCCCCTGAGGAATTTTTGAATCTATAGTAGCCATATTATTATTCTTAGATTTATATTAAACAATTATGCGCCTAAACTTTTGATGTAAAATGCAACCACCACAACTGCAAATCCCAAGCAAATCACAGTTGAAACGATTTTAGAAATGCATTGGATACGCTCCAACCAGATTTTGTTGCTCCATCCAATTGTTTGCAAAGCACTCCAAAAACCATGAGTCAAATGGAACCACAAAGCGGTCAACCAAACGAGGTAGATGACACAGATGGCAGGATTACTGAAATAGTAAGCGATGAACGCCGCTCCGTCAGTTGGAGCTATACCACCATTTGCGGCAGCATCATGAATACCTTGGATCTCAGCGAACTGCATCTTGTACCAGAATTGAGCGAAGTGCATCAACAAACCTGCGATCACAACCACACCCAAAACGAACATGTTTTGAGATGCCCACTCAACCTCCTTAGGTTTTTCTGTACACGCATAAGCCTCTCCACCACGCGCACTACGATTCTTCAGCGTCAAAATGAACGCATAAACGATGTGAACCAATACACCTGCAGCCAAAACCATCGTTCCAACTAAAGCGTACCAATTCGCACCCAAAAACTCACATATCATATTGTATGCCTCTGCAGAGAAAATTGCAACGACATTCATCGACATGTGAAACAAAAGAAACAAAATGAGAAAAAGTCCGCTGATACTCATGATCAACTTTCTCCCGATTGATGAATCAATTAACCACATAAGTTTTTTAATTTAAATGAATATTACGTTTATTATTTTTCCGAAAATATTTGAACTCAAAAACGACCAACCCCACACACGCTCATCCTGCATGGAATTGACCCATTATTCAAATCGCCCTTCTCAAAACGATGTGAAAGTTATTACAAAAATATAAAAAAAAAGCAATTCTGAAATATTAAAACGAGGTTTTAAACTTTTTTCTTAAAAATTTCCTTTGTTTCTGTTTCTTTTGACAAAAATTTTCATCATCACAATTGTAGGAGACAATTTTAGAAGAATCAATCTACTCAATATCCAAATTAATGACTACATTTGCAGAAAATTCAAGAAATGAAAATCACAATAGATCCTAAATATGATTCTCTCCTGCCCTTCATCGAAAAAATCCCTTCAATTTTCACTACCGAAGGAACACAGATTTATAAGGCGAGGAACGAGATTAGAATATTTGAGGCAGAAGGATTGATACTAAATGTGAAGTCATACAATATCCCTATATTCTTCAACCGTATCGCTTACTCCTTTTTCCGACCATCTAAAGCCAAAAGAGCTTATGAATATGGGAAGCGACTACTCTCGATGGGAGTGCAGACACCCGAGCCTGTCGCTTTCATAGAGGAGAAAAAAAACGGACTGTTCAGCCGCTCCTACTTCATTAGCCTACATACTCCGATGGACGGTAATATGAGAGATGTCGCAATACCCGATGTCCCTTTTGAGAAAGTGAAAAAACTCTCTACGGCATTTGGGAAATACACCGCCACTCTCCATAAAAAGGGAATTCTACATATTGATTATTCTCCAGGAAACATTTTGTACGAAAAAAAAGAGGATGGGAATTTTGATTTTTCGATCATCGATATCAACCGGATGAAATTCTGCGAGGTAGACTATGAGACAGGATGTAAAAATTTCTGTAGAATGTGGGCAGACGATGAATTCTTCATTGTGGTCGGCCATGCATATGCAAACGAAATGGGATATGAACCGAAAAAATGTACAGAAGACATCATGAAGTATCGAAAAAAGGAATGGGACAAAAGGAAGAAAAAAAACATTTTTTCAAGATTGTTCAAATGACATCTGACGAGAAGAAATAAAAAATTATGAAGGCTATTAAACATAATACTGTTAGTGTAATTATACCCAATTACAATGGACGAAAACTGCTCGCCCAATATATACCCTACACCATCACTGCACTGAATCACTGCAAAACGATTGAAGCAAGTGAAATCATAGTTGTCGACGACGCATCGCAAGATGATTCTGTAGAATATATAAAGAAAATTTTCCCCCAGATAATCCTGTTGCAAAACGAACATAACTGCGGTTTTAGCAAAACCGTCAACAAAGGTTTACGGCAAGCCAGATATGAGGCAGTGTGTATCCTGAACACCGACATAGAGTTAAGTCCTGATTTTTTTGAGGTTACACTACCCATGCTAAAAGCAGAGGATGTTTTTGGAGTCTATTGCTCTCTTAAGGATCCCAATACAAACCGAATCATAGAAGGAAAAAAGAAGGCTGTGATAAAAAAACACAAGCTGAACTACATAGACTGTCTTGGAGATGATGAAAAAGGAGAGTCAATGTACTTGTGTGGTGGAAATTCATTGATAGACAAAAAGAAAATATTGGAATTAGGTGGATATGACGAACAATTCAGTCCTTTCTACTACGAAGATATGGATCTTTCGCTTCGCGCCCGAAAAAAAGGATGGAAATCACTTTATACCAATCGAACATTTTGCAAACATCAACATGCAGCAACAATAGGAAAATTCTTTTCTAAAGATGAGATAAAGGAAATTTTCCTCCGCAACCAAGTACTGATCAACCTCAGACATCTGGCAGGATGGGATAAATTCTGCTATTCTATCAAAGCTTGTTTCCACCTTTTTAAAGAGGTCATTTTGCAAAAAAAATACCGCCCTTACCAAAAAGCTTTTTCCGTTCTTCGTCAGGGGAATAATGGAACAAAATAACCATCAGGCAAAGAAACAGCGGCTGCAGGTGACTGCCAAAACTTTCAAACAGCATCTGTATTAAAAAATTCAGCAAGCATAAATTCAAGTATACCTGTTTCCCTTTTAATTTTAGTTGAGTCAAAGAATATAACGTAGCAAGCAACAACAAGACTCCAAACAATCCCATTTGCATCCAAACCTCTAAAAAAACATTGTGGGGATGCATACGATAAAAATCTGGTTTTTTTTCATAAACCTCAGCCTCTGATAAAATCTCCCATGCATAGTTATTGTAGAAATCCTCACTACTCAAGCCTCTCTCCACAAACTCTTTGCGAGCGGAGCAAATTCCATAACCCCATACAGGTCGCTCCTTGATCATATCCACACAAACCTTCCAAATGTGCAGACGGGGATTATTAGACATCGTAGCATCATAAAATTTGTCTTTACTGCCAATAACTCCCAACACTATCAATCCATACATAGCAATAAAAAGGAAGATATGCCACTTACTTTTTCTAATCAAATAATACGTAAAAAGAACGAATATCGAAAGTATAAAGCCAATTATGCCAGCCCTACCATCAGATATGAGCAATAACCAAACGGCTGGAAAAATTCCAAGAAAGGTGATAACCCTTAAACCCTTGCTAATATTCGAATGTAGCATAACATAAATTGAAACAATCAACAAAAAATTTAAATACATATTAACCACCATATGTGAATTTATGGTATGATGCATATAATGGTTATATTCCTTCAACCATTCTTCTACACCGATAAACGGAATCCCTAATTTATGCAGTTCATACAGAACCCGTAAAATAATAATCACAGAGACAATCTGCATGACCCACGCAACATATTCAAGTCGAATCTTTTTCACATATCCGATAACACCAATAATACCAAAAATGAGAAACGGAAGATAACGATCTATGGTAGCACTCAACTGCGAAGAAAAATAGTTGTCGAACAAGGCTCGAAAAGGGACAAAAAGGAAAAGAGCAATAAAAAGAAGATAAGAGAGGTTTACATTTTTTCCTGACCATTCAGACCATCTGTGATTGACAAAATAGTCCAATAGGTAAAAAAATGCAGCAATATACAAAGAAAACAACTGCGGTTTACCAAAAAAAAAGGGTAATGTAGCAATTAAGGGCAAAAAACCGATGGTAGATAAAAATTCTATCGACTGTCTGATTTTACATTTATCCATTATTTCCCCAATCCTAAAATTTTTAAATAAAGACCAATATATTTTTCCGAACAACTTGTCCAATTGTATATTTTCGCCCTTGAAACAATCTTCGAAGCATTATTTTTCTTATCAGATTCAAACCAAGACATTCCCTTTCGGGTAAGGCTCGCCATACTTTCAGGAGATAAATCATCATAATAGTAAGCACAATCTCCCCCAATCTCAGGCAAAGAGGTTAAAGAGGAGAGAAAGACCGGTTTCCCAAAATACATAGCTTCAATTGGTGGCATTCCGAATCCCTCACATAAAGATGGGAACAAGAAAGCCTTACAATTCCTGTATAATTCGGCCTTGTCTTCGTTACTTACATGATCAAACATCAGAACATTGTTCAATCCCAATTCATCAACACGGTTCATCAATTGCTTTGCATAGAAAGTTTTCAAATTGCCAACAATCACCAATTTTTCTTCAGGTAAAAACTTCATCATTTCAATTAAAAGATGAACGTTTTTCTTAGGCATCAAGCTTGAAATATGAAAAAAATATCCATTTTTCTCCAATCCAAACCGAGAGAAATCTCCCTGAACGGATGTAAGATCCGCCACTCCATTATAAATCACTTCACCTTCATTCTGTGGAGTAAAATTTCTCTCAACATCCATCTTCACAAAATGAGATATATATGATGTCTGGCTACATCGTTCCAATGCCTTTTTTATCTTTTTCTTATATTTATCCAAAGTCTTACCTTTCTTCTCATAAAGGAAATTCAAATCATGAAGCGTCATGAGGTTTGTTTGCGCACATCTCATGTATTTCAATCTTGTCAACTGATGTATTACGTGACATAAATCAACCTTGAGAAAATATCTTAGGTAAAACTTTCTTAACCCTTTCGTAAAAACTGAATAAGCAACTTCCGATCCAAAACAACTTTCAAACCCGGGAGGCACAATAAAAATAAACTGGATCCCATAGTCTTTACGAAGCTCGGATGCTCTGTTTGCAATGTAAGTCCCCAATTGATAAGCGAATTCGCCCAATCCAACATTACGGTTTCTTATATCGTAAAGGTATATAGCAATCTTTTTTTCCCTACTTGACATGACTTTTAATTCTACGACAAAATAATTACAAACATATCCGATGATCCGAACTAACATTGAAAAGCATATCAGCTCGATCTGGCATCTCTTCTAACACATGGCGCGTCAAACGCTCATAATGACCTATGAAGCGTTTTATCTCTTCATCACTCATTATTCGCAAATTCTGCTCTCCGACATTTCTCAATCTCAATTTCTGCTCCTGAAGTGTCCTCCATTCATAAATCTTGTCGAACGACGGTACTTTCAACATGACCAAAAGATCTATCTTGTCGAACAAGGAATGATAATTTTCTTTCAGCTGGCTATTCACATACCTGCGCCATATACAATAAGGATCTTCGTTGCGTTCCAAATCATTAACCGGCTTTAAAAGTTCGGTCTCTTTTTGCGCTACAGCTCCCACAAACCATCCATCAAACAATATCACATTAGGACGACCCACGAACCTCTCCCACTGGGATTCCGGATAAGGGTCGTCAGTCGCTTTATTGAAGCGAGGTATGATTGTCTCGCTCTTCTCATTCGCAGAAGACAACTGCTCAATCACTTGCTCGCAAAGTCTGACATCATGCGTACCGGGAACTCCTCTCGTAATCAATAGCGGATGTACTTCAGTAGCGAGTTTTTCACGCTCTGAACGAGAGACGTAAAAATCATCTATACTAAAGCGAACCACCCTCATTCCCAAATATATCTCCAAGACCACTTGTAGAAGCTGACTGAAAGTTGTCTTTCCTGCTCCCTGAGCCCCATTGATGCCAATCACCTGTGTCCTGTTCTGAGTGTTCAATCCCATCTTTATAAGATTGGCCATTGGAAGATAGATGCGATCTAAATCTTCCATTAATTCGTCCCCAAGCATCATATCGCGCAACTTCTGACGGAACGATAATTCTAAATCTTTTTTCTTCAGCAAAGACATGCAACTAAAAATTTTTATGGTATACTGTTTTTCTACTCTGATTTAAATATTTTCTGAAAAAGAAATCTCAGTTCGTCTGTAGGCTCCGCCCCCTTCGTCATCAACAATTTTCCATCTTTGTCAATGAGAAAAAAAGCAGGAACGCTTCTGAATGAAAATAGTTCCTTGACTCTATCTGGCTCCTTCGCCACGAAAAAATTCATCTTCGGATAGCGAACCGACAACCTTTTCAACTGTTCCGGAGAATCATATAAACATATATTCATAATCTCCAGATCATTTTTATAAGCATTTTGGAAGCGCATTAAAACCTCAACATCCTTTTGTGTCTGACTTAAGGCTGAATTACCAAAATTAAGGTATATGTACTTTCCGAAATAGTCTGAGAGTTTTTTTTCTTTCCCATCTACATTAACCACAACAAAATCCTGTGCGGGCGCACCAATAAAATTGGACGAAGCCTGATTAAGTATATAAGATAACAGATCCCTGTTTTGCTGAGACGCGATTCCTGCTCCGATACCCTGAAGCATCTCCACCACCTTCATCTGCTCAAACTGTGGCTGATTCAACAAATCACACATCAATTTGATAGCGACCAACTCCACCAACTCCTTATCGGTTATCCCATACCGCTGGTTAAGATGCGTGAAAAAAAATTTCACATTTCCCTCTTCGATGAGGCGACGGAATATGGCATAATCCCCTTTATCATTATTCTGCTGGGGGATGAAATTTTCAAAAAGGTTATTGAAAATATCCCAAAACGCAGGATTATCAACATCCGCACCCAAATTATTCAGACGTGCAATAATGCTGTCTTGATAGATATACGGGGAGGTGTTCATGAGCAGCAAAAAACGATACTCCATATACTTCCCTTGGAAAGGGTCGGCATACAGATCGTTAAAAATCTCTTTCATCTGATTAACCGACTCTAAAATGGAGTCGGTTTTGCTTCCATAAACCAGATTTTTCATGGAGTAGAAGTCAAAAGCATCCTCAAACTCCATCATTTTATAGTTGAAATCGGTTATCTTCAATCCTTTAATCTCTGCTAATACGTCAGCAGGATGATAATAGGGATCCAATTTTTGAGCCAATGTACGTTCCTGAAAAGCGGGGATTTTGACCTCATAATTTTTCCCCGGCTCTAAAAAAATAAAAGAGTTGACAACATCAGAAGGGATATAGACCTGTATTGGCGAAGCGATATCAACCGAGAAACTAAATTTTCCAGAGCTGTCAGCTACACACGAATCTAAGGTAAGGCTCATACCCACCATCCCGTCAAGATAACGCTGAAGCATCATTTTCTTACCCGCATAGGAAGCCTCAACACCAGTTAGTGTCGTGACCTTAGCCCATGCCGAATTCGAACAAAGTAGGACCAGAGATAATATAATCAACCTTCTCAACCTCATGAAAACTCAAATTTTCCATATCCATACAGAAGTGGTCATACTTTTGACCCAAACACACTTCTGAAAATGCAAAATTAAATTTTATCTTCTAAAAAACTTAAATTTTTTTACAAGTAATTTTTATTTCATGCGATTTTATTTGAGTTAAAGAGTCTGCTGACAAGTGAGAATTTAAGAGTAGTCTAAAATAGATACCAAAAGAATTTTATTTTTTTATTACCTTTGCACCCATAACTGAAAAAAATCTACTTGTGAGTTGCCATCATTTTTGATTGCAATCAACTAAATCACATTAGGTTTTCTTTTATGTTAAACTTATTATTTAATCAACCTGTATTTGTAAAAAAATGAGCAATTTTGTTAATCTAAAAACCGACTGGGCTTTTAAAAAGCTAATGGGACAAGAACGTCAAATGCTCTCGTTCTTGAATAGTCTTCTGAGTGAGGAGTATGGCGAAATCAAGAGCATCACGTTTGAAAATGTGGAGTTTACACCTGTACATCCTCAAGGGAGGGGAGTTATTTTCGATCTGTTATGTACTACCGAAAATAATGACAAAATAATTGTTGAGATGCAAAATTATTCGCAATTATTTTTCAAAACACGGGCAAATTACTACCTTTACACCCTGATGAGCAAGGTTTTAAATCGTGGCGACAACTGGAACAAGATGAAAGAAGATATTCCCCATCTGATTGGGGTATTCTTCCTTAACAAGAGGTTTGGTGACGAGAGAAAATCCATTGTGGAGACGGAAGAGTTCGACCGAATCGACAAAGTCCAGTTTTGGGATAGGATGCGGAAATACTTCATTATTTTGGAGAATTTCGATTTCTCGAAAATCGAACAACCCTCATCAAAAGATTGTTGGATAGAAATCATCAAAAACTTAGGAGAGCGTATGTACAAAATTAGTCCATCTGTATATGAGAAAGCCGATCCGGCACTATTAGAGCTGATCGAGCGAGCGCAATTCTGTAATCTTACAGATGAGGAGCTTGTGCGCTATGAAGCCGGGCTGAAAGCTATTGAGGATGAAATCGACTTCGAGGAGATGTTGGAAGAGGCAAAGGTAAAAATCGCCGCAGAGGCTCACGCTGAAGGGATAAAAGAGAATCAAATTAAAACGGCTAAAAAGATGCTAAATATGGGAATGAGCATCGACTTGATTGCTGAAATTTCGGGACTCTCTAAAGAGGAAATTAAAGATTTATGATAAGATTTTAAAACTTAGGAGAGCGTATGTACAAAATTAGTCCATCTGTATATGAGAAAGCCGATCCGGCACTATTAGAGCTGATCGAGCGAGCGCAATTCTGTAATCTTACAGATGAGGAGCTTGTGCGCTATGAAGCCGGGCTGAAAGCTATTGAGGATGAAATCGACTTCGAGGAGATGTTGGAAGAGGCAAAGGTAAAAATCGCCGCAGAGGCTCACGCTGAAGGGATAAAAGAGAATCAAATTAAAACGGCTAAAAAGATGCTAAATATGGGAATGAGCATCGACTTGATTGCTGAAATTTCGGGACTCTCTAAAGAGGAAATTGAAGCTTTGCGATAAATCAACTTCAAAATCATGATAAAAAGGAAGGCGAATAAAACCTTCCTTTTTTTGAAATTTTGAAATTATCCGCCCGCAACGTTTGCCGCGCGGACGGATGTAGGGAAAAGGTGCAGGAACGCCAGAATAGGAAACTGTTTTTCACAAACACCCAGAATATGGCAGTCCTTTGATATAATCTTCCATCCATTGCCAATCGGGTTCATACTCTCCGTCGTTATTGAGAATAGCAGGAAGTTTGATTTGTGATTTTTTAAGTTTGGTTTGACTACATTTTCTGCCATAGTTATACCGATATTGTTCCTTATTTATTATTGTTGTGAGAAACATTGAAATGTACGGTGTCAGGTGAAATTTTGGTATTAATTCTTCTACATGGTCGCTTGCCGAGAAATCTTTTTCTTGATATGCACAAAAACCCAATACAGCAGAATCAACAGTAAGAATATTTCCTTTTTCTGTTTTTATATTGTAAAACCCTTCTATGCCATTATTGATAGCTTGTGTTGTCACATAAGGGAAAAGTCCTAATCCTGATTCTTCTAATTCAATTTTTGGGGTAGTTACAGAACCTTTTATGTCGAAGAGTTTTGTATACTGAAACCATTTCCAATCCACTGTATTCAGTTGTAGTTTGTTGGGTGAAAGAGGCGTTTTGTCAAACTCTTTTTTCCATACAGATTTTGTTTTTGCTGGAAGTTGGGGTATTAAAGTTTCTTTTACGTAATTTTCTATCCATTGCCAATCGGGATTGCCGTTGTTGTCAACTGGAAGTTTTATTGTTGAAACATTCATTAATTCTTTATCCCATTTTCTACCATAATTGAATCTATATTTTTCTTTGTTGATAATAGTTGTACAGAAAAGTGCAGAATAAGCATTCATAGCAAATTTAGGATACAACACATTAACATCGTCAGTAGCCCAAAATTCTTTTGTCTGATAGTATGCTTCGGCAATAGAACCATTGTATGATACAGTTATAGTATTAGCAGAATGCAAATGTTCATCATTTGATATTTTAGCAGTAATACCATTATTAGAATCTGTCGCTCCTATATATGGAATATCACCATTTATCATATCAGCTTTTGTCAATCGCTTGCCTTTTTTGATTTCAAAAATCTCGTTATACTTGAACCACTTCCAATTCTTCGTTTCCATAATCAAATCTCCTCGTTTTGAACTAAAAAAGCTGCATAATCCCTCATCTTGCGGATGAAATCCTCATCGCAAAGTGTTGAATAATCAGTTTCCATATAAGCTTCTGCACACCATTCATCTTCTGCAATAACCTCTTTTCTCACAGATAAACCTGGTATTTCGTCAAGATTGCGATAAGCAGAAATCCAACGTTCTTTTATCGCAGTGTAACGATTCCGTGCGTCAATACGGCCAAGATTTTTACGTTTTTCAAATCCATCGTCTTTAAAATAACCAAACCATGTTTTCCTGCTTTCGTTTGGTTTGTTGGCTTCAAACACCATAATGCAAGTCACAACGCCAACGGGATAAAACAAATCGTCTGGCATACTCAAAACCGCTTTGAGATGATGTTTTGCAAGCAAGCGTTTTTTTACTTCAATAAGATCTTTTTCATTCTTGATGCCACAACTCATTTGCACAATTGCCACAACACGACCGTCTGCTTGAGGATTTATAGTATTTAGAGCATGTTCAACAAATTCCATTTGTCGAGCACAACTTACGGTTTTCCCGTATGGTGGATTGAGGAACGCAACGGTTGGTTGATGATTGTCGCGTATTGTTACCTCATTGTTGAAGCAATCCCCATTGTATAAATTTGACTTGCCGTCGCCTCGGAATCGCATATTTGAGCAAGCGTATGTGTACATATCGGGACGAAGTTCACAACCACAAATTTGCTTGCGTTTTATATGTTTACGTTTTTCTTCATCTCCTTCAGCTAATTTGAATAATCTTTGGATAGCGGCAACAATAAAACCTCCTGTTCCACAACAAGGATCATATACAATATCGTCCTTACGAAGTTCTGCCAGATCACAAAAAAGGTCAGTTATATGTTGTGGTGTTAGCACAAGACCAAGACTTTGTTCGCTTCCGGCATATCGGATAAACTCTGTATAGAACAAGCCGATAACATCATAGCCGACAGAATCATGTTTCACTAAGGGGTAAACATTTTTCTTCAAATATATGATTAATTCTTTTACAATGGTAAGTGTAGAATCTTTCTTTTTACCTTTGTCATATGACAATTCTTGTTGACTGAACAAAGGTTCTTTTAGAATACTTTCAAACTCTTTATGTAATAACGATGCGTTACGAACGATATCTCTGTCGTCATCTTTCCCTTCTGCTAAAAAAGACGCATCAATGGCACTTATAATTGAGGTTCCAAGTTCTTTGATTGTCGGAATGCTTTCATACTTATTAGAAAAACCATCATCAGTCAATGCCAACAATATGGCACTGATAATGGTACATCTGGAAAGTTCTTTGATAGAGTATTGATACAATTCTTCGTTTAGTTCTCTTGCCTTGTAGGCTATATCACGAAAGATGAAGTCTGATAGGAAGAAACGGTCCTCAAAGAGTTTTAGGTAACTTGCAATGTCGTTTAGTTTTGATATTGGAAGTTCTGTATAATTGCGTGCATTTTTCTCAAAATAGAAGTGGCTGACCAACATTTCTGTTGTGTTTTCACCACTTACCGCAATTGCTATAACATTAAATTCGGCAGACAAGGCATGAGCATAGTGAAGCACTCCATCAACAGCAAAGTCTTTTGCTTTGTCAAGTTTTTCGCTGCAATGCTTGCTGGGCTTTGCTTTACACTCAACTACAATTAGATAATTGCTATTAGTTGGAAATGAAATAATAAATTCAGGATAGCCGTTGCCTTTTCCTCCGCCTTTGCTTTCCCCTTTTAATAATTCGGATATGCGTTTATTGCTTGATTTTTGTTCTTCCCATTTGATGGACTTGTATAGGGCGTCGTTCTTGAAATGATCCCTTACAATACTTTCTGTCAGTCTTTCGTTTGCCATATTTGATAATTCGTTTGCATCGAACTATCAATCACTAAAAAGGAACAAAGAAAGGTATGAGCCTTTCTATCGCATTCACGAGGAGCCTCGGAGAACCCCGTTGCACCAATTAGAATCAGCTCACACCTTATCGGCATGAGCATCAACTATATTTGGTGCAACGAGCGGTCAGCCCTTCGTGAATTAGCTTGTTACTCTTTCGGTTTCAAAATCAAGAGTTTCCGAGGCTTTTGTTTTTGAATGCGAATAATAGCTAATGCTTTGTTAATATGTAATTATTTTAATCTCTCTTATTTCACTAAATTTTCAAGTTAAAAAAATTGTTCAACCACCTTATCGAATGGGCAACTACAACAATATTAATTGCAGAAAACCCACCACCGATAAACTTTGCTAAGATACGAAAAAATTTGAAAGGGGAACTTCCGTAAATCGTAAAATTTATTTTTAGAATATATCAAACAACAAAAAAAACGGGAATGTGGTTTATACATTCCCGTTTCATTATTATCACCCGATTATTTACTCAATAATCAAGCTCTTGCTAAGTGAATAACCATTTACATTCATCACATAGTGGTAGAGTCCGCTTGGTAATGATGAGAGGTCGATTGACTTGCTATGCGCACCATTTGGAAGTTCTTCATTGACGATTGTTTGAACTTTTACACCCAAAGAGTTGTAGAGACAGAGGGAGACATGACCCTCTTCTGCAATTGAGAAATAGATGGTCGTTTCTCCATTTCTCACAGGGTTAGGAGCATTTTGGTACAAGAAGTAACCTTTATCAGCATTGATTTTAGAAATTGAGGTTTCCTCATTTCCCTCTTCCTCTTCTTCATTTCCACAACCGTTGTTTATGATTGTGTGTCCTGCCCATGCACTTTTCCAGCTATTAACATCCGCACTAACAGTGCTTTTTCTGATGGTGGTGTTTTGGCTATTGTCACCATGCAAGAATTTTTGGATGAAGCTTTTTGCCGCATTATTTTGGTTTGTGGAAGCTTGGCAGTGGCTGTGTCCACCCTCAAAGATATATCCGAAACGGTCTTCGATACCCATTGCCTCCCAAACCTCCTGTGCTGCACAAGTTGAGATGTAACCAGACTTGTCACCCAACCACACGTAATCAGGGTTTCCGAAAGTCAAGAAAGCACGCGGTGCGATCATTGCGATCAATTCGTGGTGGTCGTAAGGAATCATATCGGTTTTACCGTTGAATTTATTCTTAAAACTTGTTAAGAACCAATCGTAGTTGGTGTTGGAAATACCCTCGACAGTGCTTCCTATCTCTTCGCTGACACGCCATGAGTTGACACCACCGCCACCAGACTCTTGTGCGATTGTGAGGGCGATACGTTCATCGAATGCTCCAGCATATAAAGCCATTTTACCAGCGTATGAACAACCCGTCACGGCGATATGGGAAATATCTGCGTTGATTTGGTCTTTCACAATCTCCAATCCGTCGATAAGACGACTGATACCCCATGACCATGCGCAATAGTCTGCTTTAGTGTTGAATGTTCCGGGGTACAATTTGTAGAATGGGTCGTTCTGACTTCTTGCGTGGCTACCCATTCCACCGCTATATCCGGCAATTTGCGTATGTGTAAACTGCACTTGAATACATTGTGAGAAGAGAGAAGCCGAAAGGCTACCAGTTTTTCCGTCCATTCCGATGACAATCGGGTGAGGACCGTTGCCAGAAGGAATTGAAATATCGCTCGTCAAAGTCAATGTATTGCCACCGTTTGTGATTTTAACGGTTAGTGTTCCATTGTTGTATGATGCTGTGATATTATCGAATTTAGGTTTTTCTCCGATCTCGTAATGCTCAATTTCCCTTTTGATCTCATTACGACGGCAAGACCAGTCGCAAAAATCAGTCACACGTCCGCTTCCGTCAGCCCATTCAAAAGGATCTGGAAGTTTTTTACAAGATTTAAGATTAGAATCCATCAAAGAAGATGGGTCTTGGCAAGCCTCTCCGGTATTCTCCACAGGATAGGAGAGCGGGTAGACACCCGGGTCAACACTTGGAGACGGATTTTCAGGAAGAGCAGGAGCATCCTCTTCTGAATAGAAGGTGATGAAATCTAAATTGTTATAAGTACTTCCAAACTCCACACGTAGGACATGCTCACCTGCGGTCAGAGTTGTAGTTGTGGTTCTGATGGTTCTGTAAGTATCCCAATCGCTTGTTGCAGAACCAGATATGTTGGCAATCTCTTTTCCGTCCAAAAGCAGGTTGATGTTGATGTCTGTGTTACCATTTGAAGCCGCCGCCTCGATAACATATTTACCATCTTTCTCCACATTGACGGTATATTCCAACCATTCATCAGAAGTGGTATATCCGACACCATATCCATCGCCGATGCTCACGACATCCACGCCATCATTTCGGTATTCACCGCCTTCGTTGGCATTGTCGGTATCATAATAAGCCACATTGTTACCACCCTCATCATAATCCTCCGCTTCGATAGTTCCGGGAATTGCCTGAGCCTTACCATTGTAAGGTTGTTGTCCTGTAGCAGGTTGACTTGGGGTGTCGCCTCCGGTGTTGCCACCAGTTTCCACGTCAAGAAGAGAAAGCATTTTTTCTGCATATCTCTTTCCTAATGTACGGTAGCTTGCAGATGTGAAGTGAAGGTTATCACCTTGATGACCCAAACCTTCTGCGGAAACCACATGAGCATTACTGATGGTGTTAGGCAACTTTGCGATGATACTGTTCATGCTACCGCAGCTACCACCTTGTTCTGTGCGAACCACCTCACCAGCCAAAAGAGGAACATCACTTGCATTCAATCCCAAATCTTTGATGATGTTGTCATAAACCCCTTTCACGCGAGTCGGCCAGTTTTGTTGCCCTGTGTTGGTCTCACCCTGATGAAGAAGGATTCCCTTGATTACACCATCCTCTTGCGCTTTTTTAGCCACCTCGATGAGTCGTCCGTAAGGATTTCCCCCATATTGGTTGATAGAAGATTGCATCCAACTTTGTGCGCTTGAGACATAAGACATATAGTTGTCTTTTTCAAACAGTTGAATGTCACAACCAGCCACGGCAACTGTGATAACACCGATTTTGATGTTTTCAGGAAGTTCTTCCACCAATGTACGACCGAAGTAGTCTACCGGACCTAATTTTGTGTTGCAACGAGCCAACGGTGGTGTGGCAGTGTACCATTCGCCTTGTGTTCGAGATCCACATGTCAGCGAAGACATCATAACAAAACGGCTATCCACATTTAAGTCTTGAGACTCAATAGTTCCCTGACCCTCCATATTGGATTGTCCAAAACAGAGGAAAATGTAAAAATTCGGATCTGGAGCCGCATAAAAATTCTGTGCTGAAAACAGCATACATCCTATTAAGAATAGGACAGTTCTAAGTTTTTTCATTGTGTGTAATAATGGTATTAATGGTTATATGTGGGTGCAAAGATATGAATTACAATTAAATATACAAGAACAATTATATTTTTTTTTAGATTATTATTTTCCGAAACTTCGTCCCGATTTGTCGATGCTTTTTTCGGTATTGCCACTCATGCAAACTTAATATAATTTGCAAATTCCTTCAAAATTCATATCTTTGCCACTGCTTTAAACCAGTATAGATGAAGAGAAATATTCACGAACATAAGGCTTGTCATTGTTGTGGCTCTAAAACTTTGAGAGGTGCAGCATGGTCTTTTGTGTTTTCCAGTTTTGTCTGTCTTCTATGCCTGTATGCTATGCCACACCATCATCACCATGAGGATGGCAGCGTTTGTGTAGAAGTGGCTGGTTGTGATTCTGATGCTTGTAAAGAGAGAAATTGTCATCATAATCGTTGCGAGATACCATTTCGTTGTGAATGTCATATTTCTAATGCGAACTATCTTCCATCAATAAATCTCGATCAAACCGTCGGTTTTGATTTATTTTGTGAATTACCATTAGAGTTTTGGGAGGTAGATTTTTTGTTGTTGAAACAACCCAAAAGATTTGTTGAAGACTTTGCGTTGTTTGAACGGTTTGTCTATCGACTGAACGCTCTGCGTGCGCCTCCTTTTTTTGTATAATTATTAAGCGAGTTCTATAAACCACCATTTATAATTTAAATGGTATGAATCGTGGAATGATGAGCTTTTTTGATTACAAAACAAATTCAAAATTTCCGCAAAATTATAGAACCCACCTTAATTGCCCCACAAATGTGATTGTGTGGAAATTTTAATAATTATTACAAAACAGAAAATAATGAAAAAAAGAAATTGTTCAATCGTTTTATATACTACTTTTTTATTGTTGTGTGCTTCATGTACTGGAGGACATCAGCACCACTCAGGTCAACAACCATCGGAGGAAGTGCATGGACATCGTCATCATGAAGAAGATCATGAAGAGGAAGATGCACACCATCCTTCTCATGACGAACACGAATCTGGTCTACATGAAGATGTCGAACATGATGGACATCTTCACCATGATAGTTTGGGAGAACACCCTGATGGCGAGATCATTTTCACTTTAGAGCAGGCGAAGGAGGCCAACCTTCAGGTGGTCGAGGTGGTCGCTGGAGATTTTCAACAAGTAATCCAAGCGAGTGGAAAGATCATCTCCAATTCGAGCGATGAATTTACAATTGTCTCTCCAACCACTGGAATATTAACACTATCCAAAAGTTCGATGGCGGAGGGCAAGCTGCTAAAGAAGGGAGAAGTCATAGCTCACGTTTCAGCTCGAAACATGGCGGAGGGGGATGTGACGGACCGTCAGAAGTTGGAGTTGGAGAGTGCCCAAAAAGAATATGAAAGGGTTTTAGCTCTGAAAGAGAATAAATTAGTGACCAATCGTGAATACGAAGAGGCAAAGTTGCGTTATGAACAGGCAAAAGTAGCCTATAACTCAGTCTCTCAGACAGTATCAGAAAAAGGTGTTTCAGTCACAGCCTCAACGACAGGATATTTGAAAAACCTATCGGTTCAATCGGGTGATTTCGTATCAGTAGGAACTCCCATTGCAGTCATCACGAAGAATAAAAAAATGCAGTTGAGAGTAGACGTACCTGAACGTTATTATCATAGCATACGTACCATCAAGAGTGCCAATTTTAAGGTGAGTTATGACACGACGCTTTATGTTTTGAAGAAGATGGGGGGTCGTTTGTTGTCGTACGGACGGACAGCGCAAGAAAATTCCGGTTCCATCACGGTTTCTTTTGAATTTGATAATGATTTCGGATTTATGTCGGGAGCTTATACAGAGGTATTTCTTTTGACCTCCCCTAAAAAGAACGTAATTTCTGTTCCGATTTCATCCTTGTGCGAATCACAAGGAATCTATTTTGTCTATGTTCAGCATGGAGAAGATTGTTTTGTTCGTCGGGAGGTTAAATTGGGTCAGAGCAACGGAGAGTCGGTCGAGATTCTGTCTGGTTTAGCCCAAGGGGAAAAAGTGGTTGTCAATGGTGCGATCCAAATTCGTTTGGCATCCAACGCATCTGCGATTCCGGAACACAGTCATAGTCATTAATCTCAATATTTCCGACCATGTTAAATAGGATAATTAGTTTTTCATTAAACAATCGGTTGATTGTTTTAATGGGGGCGGTTTTGTTGATGGTTGCGGGTCTCTACACCTCTAAGACGATGGAGGTGGATGTCTTCCCCGATTTAAATGCTCCTACGGTTGTTGTGATGACGGAGGCAAATGGTATGGCAGCAGAGGAGGTGGAGCGTCTGGTCACGTTCCCTATTGAAACCTCTGTGAACGGAGCGACGGGTGTTAAGCGAGTGCGTTCTTCCTCAACGAATGGTTTTTCAATTTTATGGGTGGAGTTCGATTGGGGAACTGATATTTATTTAGCCCGCCAGATAGTATCCGAGAAATTGGCGATGGTTACCGAATCACTTCCCGATGGAATTGGGAATCCCACTTTAGGACCTCAATCTTCTATTTTGGGAGAGCTGATGATTATCAGTCTCACATCTGACTCCGTCTCCATGGAGGAGTTGAGGACGATGGCAGATTGGGTGATTCGTCCGCGACTGCTTGCCACAGGAGGTGTTGCGCAGGTGGCGGTTTTAGGTGGCGATGTGAAGGAGTACCAGATATTACTCAATCCAGAGAAGATGAGATATGCTTCTGTCTCTTTGGACGAGGTTCTTTTTGCCGTAAGGGGTATGAACACAAATGCAACAGGAGGTGTCTTGTATGAGTATGGAAATGAATACATCATTCGTGGTGTGCTGTCTACCAATTCATTGGACGAATTGAGTCGTTCTATCGTTAAAAAGAGAGACGACCAAATGATTATGTTGGGAGATATAGCGGAAATTAAAATCGGACCAAAAGCACCTCAGACGGGACTCGCTTCGTACAGGACAAAACCAGCGGTACTTCTTACCGTCACAAAACAACCCAATGTCAGCACATTGGATTTGACTGATAAAATCGACCGTTCCATCGAAGATTTGAAAAAAAGTATCCCTTCCTCTGTAGAGATTAAAACGGATGCGTTCAGACAATCGAGGTTCATCGAGAGCTCCATCCATAACATACAATCTTCTTTGTTTGAGGGGGCAATCTTCGTGGTGCTGGTCTTGATGCTTTTTTTGATGAATGTCCGCACTACCCTCATTTCCCTCGTCACCATACCATTGTCATTGCTATTCACGCTATTGGTGATGTATTTTCTGGGTATGACCATCAATACCATGAGTATCGGAGGAATGGCAATCGCCATTGGATCTTTGGTGGATGATGCAATTGTGGATGTTGAGAACGTTTATAAGAGGTTGCGTGAAAACAGTTTGAAACCACTCGATAGCCGATTGCCTGTCTTAAAGGTGGTTTATGAAGCCTCCAAAGAGGTCAGAATGCCGATTCTCAATTCGACAATGATTATAGTGGTGAGTTTCGTTCCTCTCTTCTTCCTCAGCGGAATGGAGGGCAGAATGCTTCAACCATTAGGAATCGCATTTATCATAGCACTGTTTTCGTCCACTCTTGTGGCACTGACAGTCACACCGGTTCTGTGCAGTTACTTGTTGAAGAAAGAGAATTCGGCGGCATCAAAAGAGCCAGTATTTTCTTTGAAGTTAAGATCTGTGTATCAAAAAGCATTAAATTGGACGATTGAAAACGGACGAGCAGTATTGGTTTCCACTCTCATTGTTTTTGTAATTTCACTAATCCTCTTTTTTAATTTCGGTAGAAGCTTCTTACCCTCCTTCAACGAAGGTTCGCTGACCATCAACGTAAGCACTATTCCGGGTGTCTCGTTAGAGGTGTCAGAAGATTTGGGAAGGCAGGCTGAAGAGATTCTTTTGACCATACCAGAGATTCAGACTGTTTCTCGCAAAACAGGAAGGGCGGAACTCGACGAACATGCTTTGGGTGTGAATGTCTCTGAAATAGAAGCCCCATTTGAGTTGAGCGAACGTTCTAAAGGAGAGATGTTGAAAGAAATTCGTGCGAAGATGAGCCACATCCCCGGAGTATCTGTTGAAATCGGACAACCGATCTCTCATCGTATTGATGCCATGCTTTCGGGTACGCGCGCCAATATCGCCATCAAAATATTTGGTTCGGACCTCAACCAACTTTTCCAATTAGGAAATCAGATTAAGAGAGAGATTTCAGGTGTTGAAGGAATCGCCGATTTGAATGTAGAACAACAAATAGAGCGGCCACAATTGAAAATCATTCCTCGCAGAGATCTTTTGGTTCGTTATGGCATACCTCTCTCGGAATTTAGGGAATATGTTGAAGTATTGTTGGGCGGAGAGGTCGTATCGCAAGTTTACGAGGGAGACAAAACATTTGACCTGACAATCAAAGTGAGGGACGAAAGTCGTGATGGAATCGAAAAAATCAGGAATATTTTGATTGATACGAACGAAGGGAAAATCCCGTTGGGTTATGTGGCGGAGGTGGTCTCGGCTTCCGGACCGAATTTGATCAATCGAGAGAATGTATCAAGGAAGGTTGTGGTCTCGGCGAACGTGGCAGATCGCGACTTGCGCAGTGTAGTAGATGACATTCAAAAATGTGTCGACGAAAAAATTCATCTTCCAGAAGGTTATCATGTGGAGTATGGCGGACAATTTGAGAGTGAGCAGGCGGCATCCCGCATCTTATTGTTTACTTGCCTTTTGTCTGTCTTGGTGATTTTCCTATTGCTCTACAACCAGTTTAAGAGCGCAACTCAATCGCTGGTGATCTTATTAAATCTTCCCTTGGCATTGATTGGAGGTGCGGTGGCTATAGCCCTAACTGGAGGTGTGATGAGTATCCCATCCATCATCGGTTTCATCTCCCTTTTTGGAATTGCCACCCGCAACGGAATGCTTTTAGTAGATCGTTACAACGAGCTTTGTAAAGAGGGACTTTCACTTCATGAAACCATTGTCAAGGGTTCTCTTGATAGATTGAACCCGATTCTTATGACTGCCCTCTCTTCTGCGCTTGCGATGATTCCGTTGGCAATAGGAGGCGACCTTCCCGGCAATGAGATTCAGAGTCCGATGGCCATCGTGATTTTAGGAGGTTTATTTAGTTCGACATTCCTAAATGCGTTTGTCATTCCTATCGTATATATGAAAATGAAAAATCGGTTCTGAACTATACCTACAATTGGGTATCAAGTTGAGTGAATATAATTATTTTTGGCGATTTTTCATGATTTGAAATATTGCTAATTTTGCAAAAAAAAACGATGAGAGCTAAGTTATTATTTCTTTTGATGACCCCGGTAGCAGGAGCTTTTGCAGTGGAAGACGGGGCATTGTATCGTTCTGTAGAAGAACAAAACAAAACTCTTGTGGCACTTCGCAGCCAGTTGGACATGGATTTTTATGCCAATAAAGAGGAGAATGCTTTGCCTAATCCGGAGGTGGGCTTTGTCTATCAGTGGGGTGCTAATGGTGTTCCTGATGATAAAATCGGATTGGAGGTTTCCCAGCAATTGGAGTGGGCAACCATCTTAGGAAAAAAAAAGGCGGTTTCATCAGAGAAAAACGCCATCGGACTTCTTCAATATGAGCAGTCAAGACGTGAGATTTTATTAAAGACAAACCAGTTGTGTGTCGAGTTGCTTTACAACAAAATGGCAGAAGAGCAAATGAACAAGCGAATCGACTGGGCAAAGCAAATTTCAGAAGCGGTAGAAAAGCAGATGAACAGAGGGGAGTCCACATCCTTGGATTTCACAAAATCTAAATTGGTGGTGTTGGAGTATAACTCTGCATTGAAAAATTTGCTGATGGAAAGGGAGAGTTTGTTGAGTGAACTCACCACTCTGAATGGCGGAGTGTTGCCTGATTTGTCGGGTATCTCGCTTCCGGAAGATTTCTCTGTTCTTTCGTTCGACTCTTTGTATGAGGAGAAGAAAAAGAGCGCACCCGCTTTGATGATCGCTCAGCAGGAGGTCAAATTGAGCGAAAAGGAGTATAAATTGGCACGGTCGACGATGGCTCCCGATCTAAATGTCGGCTACTCAGGTGAGTGGGTCGGAGAAGAGAGTATGCAAGGAATGTCTGTAGGTATTGCGTTACCGTTGTGGGCGAATAAAAATAAGGTGAAGGCAGCCCGCTCCTCCCGCGTTGTGGCAAGCGCGCGATTTGATGAGGCAGAGAACCAGTATCGTACTGAATTGAAGTCGCTATACGACCGTCTTGCCATGCAAAATGAGCTGATGAAATCGTATCAAACCGAAATTGATAACTATCAGGGGAACGACTTGCTAACGAAAGCGTTGCAGGGTGGACAAATCACCATGGTAGACTACCTAAACGAACAACTGGAGTTTATGGATGTCTTGGATTCTAAGTTGGAAGTTGAAAAAGAGTTCTATTTGCTACTGGCAGAGTTGTATTGGTACTAAAACCCATCTAAAAATTCACGCCACGTCATCAAAAAAGAAGACGTGGCGTTTTTTATGCTTTTCAGTTGAAATCAATGTTTATGATAATTTCTCATCTGTTCATATTTAGGTTCGCAAGTGAGGTTGATACCCAGTTTTTTGAAAGTCTGTTCATCAATAGAAGTTACCAGAACAGTTGTGTGTGCAGTAGAACCCTTCAGCTTTGGTAGCTGCTCCATGGCACGTTCCGCCAGCTCATTGTGAGCAGCAGAAGAAGAGAGAGCGATCAAAATCTCATCCGTATGCAGGCGAGGATTACTACTTCCTAAATATTTTGTTTTCAAAATCTGAATCGGTTCGATCGAGAGTTTTGAAATCAGGTTGAACGATTTGTCGATGTTGGCAAGTGTCTTCAAGGCGTTGAGTAGTGCGGCAGCCAATGGACCGAGTAGGTCGGTTGTCTTTCCCGTCACGATTCTTCCATCCGGCAACTCAATAGCCGCCGCCGGTTTTCCGCCTGTTGCCTCTTCTTTTGCCAATGCCACCTCCACTACACGATAGTCGGTCACCTTTGTGTGTGCCTGTTGCATGAGCGACTCCAGCTTGCTTTGGTTGTCAGAACATTCGCCGAAACGCTTTTTGTCGCATAGACATTTATAGTAGCGGCGGATGATCTCCTGTTTGGAAGCCTCACGACAGATTTCATCATCAATGATGCAATTACCAGCGAGGTTCACACCCATGTCGGTCGGACTCTTATAAGGGCTTTCACCATAGATCATTTCAAATGTCGCATTTAAGACAGAAAAGGCTTCCACATCACGGTTGTAGTTTACCGTGGTCTCTCCGTAAGCCTCCAAGTGGAACGAGTCGATGATGTTCACATCATTGAGGTCGGCAGTAGCGGCCTCGTATGCGAGGTTGACAGGATGTTTCAGAGGAATGTTCCAGATTGGGAACGTCTCGAATTTGGCATATCCCGCATTGATGCCCCTTTTATGTTCATGGTAGAGTTGGGAGAGGCATACAGCCAACTTTCCCGAACCCGGACCCGGAGCAGTCACCACCACCAGCGGACGTTGCGTGGTGATATATTCATTTTTACCATATCCCTTATCGGAAACGATCAGTTCCACATTGTTAGGGTAACCCTCAATTTTGTAGTTATGGAAGAAAGGGATTCCTAATTGCGAAAGCCTCTTTTCAAACAATACGGCAGAAGGTTGCTCATTGTACATTGTCAAGCAGACGCAACCGACATACAGACCCACGTCTTGAAATTCGTCGATCATGCGAAGCACATCCTCATCGTAGGTGATGCCATAATCCGCACGAATCTTATTGGTTTCGATATCCTCTGCGTTGATGGTGATGATGACCTCGATTTTATCCTTTAGTTTCAACAACATCTGGAGTTTTGAATCAGGGTGGAAACCCGGTAGCACGCGTGAGGCGTGGTAATCGTCGAACAATTTTCCGCCGATTTCAAGATACAACTTATTGCCGAATTTTTCGATTCTTTCGGCAATATGAGACGACTGCATACTTAGGTACTTGTCGTTATCAAAACCAATTTTATTCATCATAGACTGCAAAATGAAATACGCCTACAAATTTACAAAGAATTTTTGTAGGCAACTTCTATAAATCATGAATTTTATTTTTGTTTTAAATTATGTTTCAGATGTTCTAAGCCCGCCCGGATCATCAGTTTTTTTCTATGGTCAGCAATAGTTTAATATAAAAATCATATCTAACTGATTATCAGTTTTCTACAAATTTTATTACATTTTTTAGTCGGACTTTTTGCTGTTTGTTTACACTTTTTAGTCGGACTTTTTGCTAATTACATACACTTTTTAGTCGAACTTTTTGTTGTTTTGTTATAAAAGAGTAGATTTGCAACAAATAAAAAAGACAAAATGAAAAGAGAAGCTATACATCAACTATATGAATGGAAAGAAAAAAAAGGCAGGAAGCCTCTTATTCTTCAAGGTGCAAGGCAAGTTGGAAAAACTTGGCTGATGAAGGCTTTTGCAGAAGAGGCTTTCAGTAAACATATATACATAAACTTTGAAAACGACGCTCGTTTGAGTCGTCTTTTTGAAAAAGACTTTGACATTCAACGCATTCTTTTTGAAATTCAGCTTGCCACGGGAATTATACCAGACAAAGATACTTTGCTACTATTTGATGAAATACAAGAGGTGAAACGTGGAGTAACAGCCTTAAAATATTTTTATGAAAACGCACCAGAAATTCCTGTTATTGCAGCCGGGTCACTTTTAGGAATTGCAACGCACCAAAATGATAGTTTTCCCGTTGGAAAGGTTGATTTTCTATCTGTTTACCCACTCTCCTTTTTTGAATTTCTTGATGCGACAGGAAAAGGTGCTTTTGTTGATGTCGTAAAAAATAGGCAGTGGAATTTGCTCGACTCCTTTGAGTCTGATTTATGTGGAATGTTACGCCAATATTTTTTCGTGGGAGGAATGCCGGAGGTTGTCAACTCTTTTGCAGAAGAGGGTAACATGCAAAAGGTTAGAGAGATTCAAAGAGATATACTTGCGGCATACGACAAAGATTTCTCCAAGCATGCGCCGATAGCTGAGGTACCTCGGTTGCGAATGGTCTGGAACAGCATCTGCGCACAACTCTCGAAGGAGAACAAAAAATTTCTTTTCGGAGTTTTAAAAGAGGGAGCGAGAGCCAAAGGTTTTGAACTTGCCATTGAGTGGCTGAAAGATGCCGGTCTCATACATAAAGTGAATAGGACAAAGAAGGGATTGATGCCTCTTTCTGCTTATGAAGACTTTTCCGCATTCAAGCTCTTTTTGCTTGATGTTGGTTTGTTGGGGGCGATGTGCGGACTGCCACCCTCTGCTCTACTAAGTAAAAACGCTGTTTTTACAGACTATAAAGGAGCACTGACCGAACAATATGTATTCCAACAATTACGTTTGAACAAAGAGAACAGAATCTATTATTGGTCTGCCGAAAATTCACAAGGAGAAATTGATTTCTTGGTTCAGAACGATGAAAAGATATTCCCCATAGAGGTAAAGGCTGAAGAGAACCTTCAAGCTAAAAGCCTGAAATTCTTTGTCAGTCGAAATCCGTCTCTCCATGGCATCCGCCTCTCGATGTCACCTTACAGGACGCAAGATTGGATGTCGAATATACCGCTGTATGCGGTGGAGATGGAGGTGTTAAAGCAGGTGCTATGAACGGTTAAATTTTTCCAATAATTCCGCAATCTCCATCTTCAGTGAGTTCTATACAATGAAAAATTATACCGACATGAATTTTATTGTTTGAAATAAATTTGTAAACTTGCAAATGAATAGGCTTGCCTATCAAAATTATGAAGTGATTAGCTGGTAAATGTCATGGCTTGGAAAAAAACAAATATAACCCTTGAAAATGGAACGGAGGCAGAAGCTCAGGCTCCATACATCATTTCTGCGAGCAGGAGTACCGATATTCCCGCGTTCTATTCGGATTGGTTTTTTCACCGTCTGAAAGTTGGCTATTCAGCGTGGACAAATCCTTTCAACGGGGTAAAAAGTTATGTGGCTTACAACAATACCCGGTTTATCGTTTTTTGGTCGAAGAATCCGAAACCGTTGCTGAACCATCTTGATTTTCTAAAAGAAAAAAAGATCGGGTGTTACGTTCAGTTCACACTCAACGATTATGAGCAGGAAGGTTTGGAAAAAGGCGTACCCCCTTTGGCTGAAAGAATTGAGACTTTCAAAACTTTGGTCGATAAATTGGGAAAAGGACGGGTGATTTGGCGGTTTGACCCTCTAATTCTTACGGATAAAATCTCAGTGGAGGATTTACTGAAAAAAATAGAGAACATCGCCAATCAATTGGTGGGTTATACCGAAAAGCTGGTTTTCAGTTTCGCGGATATAGCTTCATACAAAAAGGTGAAAAGCAATTTAGAAAAAAACAATGTCAACTACAGGGAATGGACTGAAACCCAGATGGAAGAGTTCGCAGAGAGACTGGCGAAACTGAATGAAAAGTGGAAATTTCAGTTGGCGACGTGTGGCGAAAAAATAGACATTGAAAAATACGGCATAGAACACAACCATTGTGTGGACGACAATCTGATGATACGTTTCGCATATAAAGGCAGTGAGTTGATGAAGTTTTTGGGTGTCGAAATCCACAACGTGGAAAGCACACTGTTTGGCACTGCTCCCATCCCAGCGGGCGCAATCATGCTGAATGCGAACCAATATGCCATCAAAAAGAAAAACAATTCCGACAAAGGGCAACGCATCGCCTGCGGCTGCATGGTGAGCAAGGACATCGGCGAGTACAATACTTGTCCGCACTTGTGCGAGTATTGCTACGCTAATGCGAGCAAGGAGATTGCTGTGAGTAATTGGAAGCAACATGAACAAAACAAATTTGGAGAAACAATAAAAGGAGGTTGATATTTATGGAGATTAGCATAAACAGAAATTTATTACGGAAGCTGCAATTTAAGGAGAACGTTTCTATGGGCAAATCCCCCTCCATAATCGAAACAGACTCCAACTACGCATTGACCATACAGGAAAGCAGAAATCTTGGATTTGAAAAAATTCGAGATTTATCTTCTACGTTCTATAAAATGCTTCCCTCCACCATACAAGAAAAATTGTATGACGACATTCTGCATGGAGCTTGTGAGTTGGACTCAGAACCTAAACTCAACGCCTATATGTTTGCCTTGGGCAAGATGCACAACGCGAAGTTGCAGCGTGCCTACGACAAACTCTCTGCCGACTTCTGTTCCGAACGGAGCATTGACATAATAGACTATGCCTGCGGACAAGGTTTGGGGACAATCTGTTATGCCGATTTTCTAAAAAGGAGTTCTTCAAACCAAAAAGTGAGAAGGATAATCCTCATCGAACCTTCAAAATTAGCATTGGCAAGGGCGGCACTGCACGTTACGCACCTATTCCCTGATGCGGAAGTTATAACCATAAACAAAGGGTTTGACGATTTGACCAGCGAAGACTTATATGCGGAGAGAGAGACACCGACCCTCCACATCATTTCCAATGTGTTGGACATGGGGACAACATGGGAACACGAAGGCTTTTTCGATTTGCAAAACTTTGCCGAACTCATCACGCAAACCGTTGATGGTAAAAACGAGTTCGTTTGCGTTGAGCCACTGTTTGGTTACGAGCCCAAAGACGAAAAAGTCGACCTATTTATGAACTATGCCAACATCGACACCTACTACAGCCTGAACAGATCAAAAGGCGAGTTTGTAAGTGGAGAAAGTTGGTCATGTGTCATCAGGGTAGGGAGAATTCATAAAAACGTTGATGATGGTGTAGAATACGATGGTACTCGCCTTGTAAGTGCAGACCCGAAAAAAATATCAGGGGAGTATATTATTAAGGACGGAACAACTGAGATACGAGATTTTGCTTTCCACGAATGTAAAAGTCTTACAAGTGTAACGATACCTGAGAGTGTGACGGTAATTGGAGATGGTTCTTTCGATAGATGTTCAAGTCTTACAAAGATAGAGGTATCTGAAAACAATCAGAACTATTGTTCTAAAAATGGAGTTTTGTTCAGCAAAAACACAAGGTTTTTGATAAAATGTCCAGAAGGTAAAAAGGGAACATATACGATACCAGAGGGGGTGACGGAAATTGCAAGTTATGCATTCAGTGGATGTTCTGGTCTCACAAGTGTGACGATACCAGAGGGGGTGACGGAAATTGAATATTGTGCATTCTATAGATGTTCAGGTCTTACAAATATAACGATACCTGAAAGTGTGTCGATTGGAAGGAGTGCTTTCAAGGATACAGCTCTCTATAAAAACAAAGATAATTGGGAGAATGGTGTGTTGTATATAGGTAAATGTTTAATAACAGCGAACCCTGATGTTGTGCCATCAGAATATACAATGAGACAGGGAACAAGAGTTATTGCAAATTTTGCATTCGATGGCTGTTCTGGTCTTACAAGTATAACGATACCAGAGAGTGTGCGGTCAATTGGATTAAATGCTTTCACGGATACAGCTCTCTATAAAAACAAGGATAATTGGAACAATGGTGTGTTGTATATAGATAATTGTTTAATAGAAGCT